>DASQTR010000142.1:0-2933 GCA_035641795.1 Ilumatobacter sp. | reverse complement strand
GCGCATTTCCTCCGCGCCGCCGGCTACCAGACGTGTTTGGCGGGCAAGATGCACTTCGTCGGGCCCGATCAACTGCACGGCTTCGAGGAGCGGCTGACCACCGATATCTACCCCGCTGATTTCGGGTGGACGCCGAACTGGGACGATCCTGAGGGCCGCTTCGACTGGTGGTTCCACAACATGGACAGCGTTGTTCACGCCGGCGTGGCCGAGACCACCAACCAACTCGACTACGACGACGAAGTCGGGTTCCGCACCGTTCGCAAGCTGCGCGATCTCGCACGCAGCTCCGACGACCGTCCTTGGATGTTGACCGCGTCGTTCACCCATCCTCACGACCCGTACGCGATGCGGCGCGCGTACTGGGACCGATACGACCACGACGACATCGATCTCCCCAGGATCGGGCCGATACCTGACGATCAACTCGACCCGCACAGCCGCCGGCTGCGCGACGTCTCGGCGATGGATCGCACCGAGGTCACCGAAGCGCATGTGCGCAACGCCCGCCATGCCTATTACGCGTCCATCGCCTACGTCGACGAGTGGGTGGGCACGGTCATCTCCACGCTGGAAGCCTGCGGGATGGCCGGCGACACCGTCGTGATCTTCACCGCCGACCACGGCGACATGCTCGGCGAGCGTGGCCTGTGGTACAAGATGAATTTCTTCGAAGGCGCGTGCCGCATCCCGTTGATCGTCGCCGGTCCCGGCATTGCCCCGGCGACAGCGACGGAGAACGTGTCGCTGCTGGACGTGTTGCCGACGCTGCTCGAAATAGCGGGCGTCGATCGCCCTGACGCCGCCGATGGCACCAGCCTGTTACCCATCCTCGGCGGCGACCACGAACCGGACCGCACGGTGTACGGCGAGTACCTCGGCGAGGGCGCCGTCGCGCCGATCCTGATGATCCGTCGGGGCAGCCTCAAGTACATCTATTGCGAAGCCGACCCGCCGCAGCTGTACGACCTCGCGGCCGATCCGGACGAGCTCGTCAACCTGTGCACGCTGACCGAACACACCGACACGGTGGCCGCCTTCGAAGCCGAGGTCCACAAGCGCTGGCGGCCGGCAGAGATCAGGGCAGCAGTCGTCGCCAGTCAGCGTGCTCGCCGCACCGTCGACACAGCGCTCCGCAAGGGTCGGCACGTCTCCTGGGACCACCAGCCCTTCGAGGATTCGTCGAACCAGTACATGCGCAACCACCTCGACCTCAACCAGGTCGAGTCATCGCGTCGCCTCCCCGGTTAGGCGAGCCTCGCCAGCGCCCGAGCCGCGGCATTAGCGCCACACATCCCGTGCGCTCCCGCCCCCGGCGGTGTCGACGCCGAGCACAGATACGTTCCCGGGACGCCCGTGAAGTAGGGGTCGATCGCCAATCGCGGCCGGAACAGGAGCTGTGTCGGGGATGACGCACCGCCGATCACGTCGCCGCCGACGAAGTTGCGGTTGTACACCGCCATCTCCGTCGTCGACCGCACCGCGGTGCCGACGATCCGCTCGCGAAAGCCGGGGGCGAATCGGTCGATCTGACTGATGATGGCCTCGGTCGCGTCGCCGGTGTAGCCGTGCGGCACGTGCGCGTAAGCCCACAAGGGGTGGACGTTTCCGACCGACCGAGTCGGGTCGGCCAGATACTGCTGGCCGACGAGCACGAAGGGACGCTCCGGCATGACGCCGAGATGAACTGAGCGTTCGTTGGCCACGACCTCGTCGAGGCTGCCGCCGAGGTGGACGGTGCCGGCGTCGCGGGCGACGGGAGCCGTCCAGGGAACACCCTGCTCGACGGCAAAATCGACCTTGAACGCGCCCGGGCCGTGACGGAAGCGACGGTACGAGCGGGCGACACGACCGGGTAACCGGTCGCCGAGGATGTCGGCGGCGGCGGCTGGCGACACATCCAACATCACGACATCGCTGGGCGGAAGGTCCTCCGACGAGGTCACGCGCACACCAGTCTCGAATCGGCCGCCGTGGCGTTCGATGTCCGACCTCAGGGCCTCGGCGATTGCTCGCGTGCCACCCTCGGCGACCACCCATCCCTCGGCGTGGGCGGCGGCGATCAGCATCGCCCCGACGGCGCTGGACATCGGACGGTCGAGTCGATAGAAGACATGCGCGGCAATGCCTGACCAGAGTGCCTTCGCCTCCTGCGTCGTCCAGAGCCGCGCCAGACTGGTTGCCGGCACCATGGCGACGGAGCCGAAGCGGGCCAATGTCAACGGATGTCGCGGTACCCGGAGCACCGGCTGGGAAGCATCGGCGAACAACTCGTCGAACCGCGCAGCCAGCGGCGCGAACATCCGGCGCCATCGCCGACCGTCGCTCCCCAAGCCGGCCGCTGTTCGGTCGAGGGATCGACACAGCACGCCGACCGTTCCGTCGTCGAGCGGATGGGCACAGTCGACTGCCGGCTGCCGCCACCTGAGTCCGTGGGCAGCGAGGTTCAACCCGGTGAGAAATGGGGACGCGGCGGCGATCGGATGGAACGCGGAGCAGTGATCGTGCACCAGGCCGGGGAGGATCATCTCCGAGCTGCGCGCCCCACCACCTATCGTGTCGGCGGCCTCGAGGACCGTGACGTCGAGGCCGGCGCGGGCCAGCCGCGCCGCGGCTGCGAGCCCGTTCGGCCCGCTGCCGACGACGATCGCCGACGTCACGATGTCACTGGTTGATCACGCCCGAGCTCACTCCCGGCCGCCATTGCCGGGATAGCCCACGCCCGGCGCCACGTACCCCGGGCGCGTCCAGGTGATCGTGTGTGGGATCGGGCCGTTCGGGAGCCACGGCTGCTCGTTTGCGGCGTCGTCGTTGTGATACCAACCCTTCTCCACCGTGCCCAGCGCGGCGTCGATGACGCGGTACTGCACCTTCTTGCTGAAGGCGGGCTGGGACTCGGTCCACGCCACCACCACATCGCCGGGTTCGTACTG
>DASQTR010000141.1:0-4058 GCA_035641795.1 Ilumatobacter sp. | reverse complement strand
GTCGCGAGCACGCCCTGTTCTTCGCCGCTGAGGGTGCGAAGATCGTGGTGAACGACCTCGGCGGCGCGAACGACGGTACGGGCAGCGACACCACGCCAGCGCAGCAGGTCGTCGCCGAGATCGAGGCGATGGGCGAGGAGGCGATCGCCAATGGCGAGAGCGTGAGCGACTTCGCCGGTGCCGAGCGCCTGGTCCAGTCGGCGATCGACCGCTTCGGCGACTTGCACGTGTTGATCAACAACGCAGGGATCTTGCGCGACCGGATGCTCTCGAACATGACCGAGGACGAGTGGGACGCGGTCATCAACGTCCACCTCAAGGGCACCTTCGCCACCTCGCGGCACGCTGTCGGGTACTGGCGGGCGAAGGCCAAGGAAGGTCAGCCCGTGAGCGGGCGGATCATCAACACGACATCCGTGTCGGGCATCTACGGAAATCCTGGGCAGACCAACTACGGCGCCGCCAAGGCCGGCATCGCCGCCTTCACCAACATCCTGGCGCTCGAGGTCGCACGCTACGGCGTCACGGTCAACGCCGTGGCCCCGGTCGCGCTCACTCGGATGACCGAGAACCTCGGCCCGGCACCCGAGACCGACGAAGAGCGCGAGGCCCGTTCACCGGCGTGGATCGCCCCGATCGCCACATGGCTGGCGTCCGACGAGGCGGCCGGCGTGACGGGGTGCGTGTTCGAGGCGTCCGGCCAGTTCCTGGCGGTGGCCGAGGGTTGGGTGCGCGGCCCGCGCACCGAGCCGATCGACGATCCCACCAAGCTCGGCCCGATCGTCGCCGACCTCCTCGCCAAGGCGCGACCGAACTCCGGTATCAACGGCGACCCGGGTGGCTGGCCGCAGCCGCAAGCCTGAAGCAACCAGCGAGCGACAACCGCCGAGCGACCCACCGTCTGAAAGGAACAGCTCATGCCGTTGAATCCCGATGCCGTCGGTTCGAAGGGCGAACCCGTCGAGGTTGCGTGGACGAGCAAGGACTGTCTCTTGTACGCGGTGGGCATCGGTGCCGGTACGCACGAGTTGGCGTTCACCACCGAGAACACGAACGGCGTACAGCAGCAGGTGTTCCCAACCTTCCCCGTCGTGATCGGATGGGGCAAGGGTTCGGCGATGGGCAAGATCGGCTCCTTCAATCCGGCGTTGCTGGTGCATGGCCAGCAATCGGTCACGCTCCATCGCCCGGTACCCGTGGAAGGCACGGCGACGCTGCAGAGCGAGATCACCGGCATGTACGACAAGGGCAAGGCCGCAGTCGTCGTGACGACCACCACCGCCACGCTCGACGATGAGCCGCTCTACACCAACGCGGCGTCGGTCTTCATCCGCGGCGAGGGGGGTTGGGGCGGCGATCGCGGCCCGTCCGGTGCCCGCAACGAGCCACCCGAACGCGAACCCGACCGGCGCGTCACGTACGAGACCTCACCCAACCAGGCACTGCTCTACCGGTTGTCGGGCGACCGCAACCCGCTCCACAGCGACCCGGCGTTCGCAGCGATGGGCGGCTTCGACCGTCCGATCCTGCACGGCCTGTGCACGTACGGCTTCACCGGCCGGGCGTTGCTGCACACCTTCTGCGCGAGCGATCCTGCACGCTTCCACCACGTCGAGGGCCGCTTCACGTCGCCGGTGATGCCCGGTGAGGCGTTGACGATCAACATGTGGGAGACCGGAGACGGCGAGGTCGTCTTCACGACCGCCGTCGGCGACCGCCTCGTGATCGACCAGGGCTTGCTCAAGTACTCCTGAGCTGCCTAGACGACCACTTCGCCGATGATCATCTCGGCGCGCGTGTTGGTGTAGTTGGGGAGGTCGCCCAATACCTCCTTGCCGCGCTCGGCCATCGCCGCGTCGAAGGCCTCTTTGCTGTCGACTGTCGCCCACGCCACCGCGTGGTACTTGTGGGCGGGACCCGAGACACCCCAGCCTGTGCACGCGTCACCGATCGCTTCGGCGAACATCGGCATGTGCTTGGTCGTGTAGTAGTCCATGTCGAACGTCGTGTCGTCGGACTTCGGGTACAGAATCACCACGGAGATCATGTGGCGAGTCTGTCACGCGATTCACTGGTGGCATGACGCCGGCGGCACTGCTGCGGTTGCTGCTCGACCGAGATCGCTTGGCAGTCGCAGGTGCCTTGGCGTCGCGCCCGATGACGACCGACGAGATCGTCGCCGTCACCCGGCGCAGTCGGCGAATCGTGCTGACTGCGGTCGGCGACCTGCGCGCCGCCGGCGTGGTGGTCGTGGACGGCGACCAGTACGGCATCGACACAGCGGCACTGCGCGAAGCGGCGCTCGCGGCCGCTGAGCTCGACGTGCCAATGGACCCGATCATCGGCTACGGCATGACCGAGGACGAGCAGGCGATCCTGCGACGCTTCTTCTCGGGTCGCACGATCACCGAGATCCCCGCCGGTCGCGCCAAGCGCCAGGTGCTGCTGCAACGGCTTGCGCTCGAGTTCGACGTCGGCCGCCGCTACACCGAGCGAGAGGTCAACGAGATCCTGTTCGCGTTCCATCCGGACTGGTCGACGCTGCGCCGACAGCTCGTCGACGAGGGATTCCTCGATCGCGAGCATGTCGACGACGAGAACTGGTATTGGCGCGCCGGCGGCCGCGTCACCGATCTGCCAGCGAACTAGTCCCACCAGTAGGGTGCCGCCGTGCGCGTGTGGGACACGTTCCGGTCCGTCGTCAGGTTCCGCAAGTTCGAGACCGACCCCGTGGCGCGACGTCTACGCACGGCGCTCACCGTCGACGACATGCGCCGCATCGCCAAGCGCCGCCTTCCGCACGGGGTGTTCGACTACATCGACGGCGGGGCCGAAGACGAACGAGCGATGGTGAACAACAGCGCCGCCTTCGGTCGGATCGAGTTCTGCCCCAACGTGCTGCGGGATGTCAGCGAGATCGACGTCTCGACCACACTGCTCGGCAGGCCGATCTCGATGCCGCTCGTGCTGGCGCCCACCGGCTACACCCGGCTCACACACTCGCAGGGTGAGCTGTCGGTGGCGCGAGCGGCGGAGCGGGCGGGAATCCCGTACTCGCTGTCGACGATGAGCACGCGCTCGATCGAGGAGGTCGCCGCCGTCAGCAATGGGCCCAAGTGGTTCCAGGTTTACACCTGGAAGGACCGCGGGCTCGTCCGCGAGATGGTCGAACGCGCGGCCGCGGCCGGTTACGAGGCGATCATCCTGACGGTCGACACCGCGGTGCTCGGCCGACGGGAACGCGATGCCAGGCGCGGATTCTCGATACCGCCGCGCATCGGGCCGGGCACCATCATCGACGGCATCGTTCATCCGGCGTGGACATACGACTTCATCACACATGAGCCGCTCACGTTCGCCAACGTCTCCCACCTACCCGAGTACGTCAGCGACGGCGACATGGGCCGCGGCCAGTACGTGATGATGAACTTCGACCAGAAGCTCGGGTGGTCCGACGTCGAGTGGCTGCAATCGGTGTGGTCCGGTCCGATCGTGCTCAAGGGCATCCAGACCGTCGACGACGCCAAGCGCGCGGTGGCGGCCGGAGTGCGCGGCATCGCCCTGTCCAATCACGGCGGCCGCCAGCTCGACGACGCGCCGGCGCCGATCGACCTCGTCGAGCCGGTCGCTCAGGCCGTGCAGGGCGAGGCCGAGATCATCTGCGACGGCGGTGTGCGGCGCGGCAGCGACGTCGTCAAGGCGATCGCGCTCGGCGCAACGGCGTGCTCGATCGGTCGCCCGTACCTGTTCGCGATGGGCGCCGCCGGCGAGCGCGGCGTCGACCAGCTTCTGGGGATGTTCCGCGAGGGCATCGCCCGCACGATGGCGTTGAGTGGCCGCACGACGATCGACGAGATCGACCGCTGCCTGGTGCGCTGGCGTTGATGACCGTGCCCGCTCAGCCGCGCGTCGTGCGGCGCACGTACTGGTCGAAGTGCGGGATCGCGAACTCGACCCATCCGTACCGCGGCGCGTAGATCACGCCCTCTCCGATCAGTCGATCACGGAAGGCGCCGACCTGGGACGTGCCCATGCCCATCGCCTCGGCGACCGCGCCC
>DASQTR010000140.1:0-3760 GCA_035641795.1 Ilumatobacter sp. | reverse complement strand
GCGCGAGCGTGGGCGCCGAGGCGACTGCGCTCGCGTCGGCCCACGGTGCTCAAGCCGCGTTCTCCTGCGAAGCGTCCGCCGCATCCGCGATCTGTTGGAGCAGGTCCACCACGCGCGGGCCCCAGCGCGAGGCGACGTCGTCGTCCATCGGAATCACGTTGCCGTTCTGAACGGCGCTCATCGCGTCCCACCCGGGTCGGGCAGCGACGGTCTCCGGGGTCTCTCCGCAGTACTTCGTGCAGGCGAGGAAGATCAGGTCCGGATCGGCCGTCACGATGAACTCTGCGTTCAGCTGCGGGTACGGGTTGCCCTCTCCGACCTCGTCTGCGATGTTGACGAGGCCGGCCTCGGCGTACACGAGTCCGATGAACGTGTCGCTCGTGACCGACCAGAACCCGTTGGGATCGAGCTCGTGGTAGTAGGTCAACGGCTCGGGCAGATCGGGCAGGTCATCGATCACGGCGGCGATGTCGATCTGCATCTGGGTCACGACCTCGGCCGCCTCGGCGACGTGGCCGGTGATCGCGCCGAGTTGCTCGATCTGCGTGTAGATGTCGGCGAACGTCACCGCTGCCCGTCCTTCCCAGTGGGCGATGCCGAGCGTGTCGAACTGGGCGAGCAGATCGGCGTTGGTGCCGTCGGTCGCGATCAGATCGGGTTCGAGGCCGGCGATCGCCTCGACGTTGGGCTCGAACCCGTTCAGCCCGGTCATCTTGTCAGCCGTCTCCGGCGGGTAGTTCGAGAAGTCGTCGACCGCCAGCACCTGGTCGCCGGCGCCGATCGCATACAACATCTCGGTCGCCGTCGGCGACAGCGAGATGATCCGCGACGGCACCGCCGCCTCGGTCGGTGCCGTCGTAGCAGCCACCGCCACGGTGGCGGGTGCGGCTGTGGCCTGGGATGAATCGTCGTCGTCGCCGCACGCGGCGGCGACGAGCGCCAACCCGGCGAGGGCGCCGAGCATGATTCGCTGTCGCATGGATCTCCTCCACGTCGGGAGGACAAGTGGGTCACCGGCCGGATGGCCTGCGCACCGCCCCTGCCTCGAGGGTCTGGTTGTCGCGCACGGAGCGGTCGACCGGGCTCGTCCTGATCACGTCAGGAACCACCGTTGCGGGACAGCGCCGGGATCTCACCGGACTTCGCACGAACCGTGCAAGCCCGACACTACACCTCCACGCCTGGACCTAAGACGCCTGGACCTAAGACGCGACGACCTAAGACGCCTGGTCCTAAGCTGCCGCCAGTGACGGCCGAACACGAGCAGATCGCACCAACGCAAGACCCGCGACCCGACGGCCTGCGGTCGGCGCCCTCGCTCGTGCTCGTGAACACCGGCAACGGCAAAGGTAAGAGCACGGCGGCGTTCGGCGTGATGTTGCGCGCGCTGGCGATCGACTGGAAGGTCGCCGTGCTCCAGTTCGTCAAGTCCGGCGACTGGAAGGTCGGCGAGGAGAAGCTCGGCCGCCAGCTGGGCGTCGACTGGCGCTCGTTCGGCGACGGCTTCACGTGGGACTCCGACAATCTCGACGACGACAAGTCGCACGCTCGCGCGGGCTGGGCGGAGGCGAAGGCCTTGATCCAGGCGGGCGAGCACAAGCTCGTGATCCTCGACGAGATCACCTACCTGTGCACGTGGGGGTGGATCGACACCGACAATGTCGTGGCGACGATCCGTGACCGGCCCGACTCGGTGAACGTGATCATCACAGGACGTGACGCGCCGGCGGCCATCGTCGAGCTCGCCGACACGGTCACCGAGATGAACGAGATCAAGCACGCCTACCGTGAAGGCATCCGCGCCAAGCGCGGCATCGACTACTGACCTGATGCTCACCGTTCTCCTCGGTGGCGCTCGCTCCGGGAAGAGCGCGCTGGCGATCGAGATCGCCGGCCGCGGGGAGCGGGAAGCCGTGACCTATCTGGCGACGAGTCCGACCATCCCTGGTGACGACGACCTGGCGGAGCGCATCGCCCGCCACCGGGCCGAGCGTCCGACCACATGGATCACGATCGAGGAGCAACTCGACCTCGCCACTGCGCTCGCCCGTGTCGACACCCCCGTCGTGATCGTGGACTGCCTCACGGTGTGGGTCGGCAACATGCTGCACCACGGATACGACGAGCAAGAGATTCTCGAGGCGAGCGACGCTGCGATCGCGATCGTCGGGAATCGCGATGGCACTTTCCTCGTAGTCAGCAACGAGGTCGGCCTCGGGATCGTGCCTGACAACGAGCTCGCACGCGGCTACCGCGACGTGCTGGGACGGGTGAACCAGCGGTGGGTCGCGGCAGCCGATCGCGCACTGTTCATGGTGGCAGGGCAGGCATTGCGGCTGAGCCCTCCGCTCGGGCTCCTGGAATGAGCTGGCTGCACGACGCCTTGCGCCGGCTGCCCGGCCCCGACAGCGACGCCGCCGGCTCCGTGCGGGCCCGGGCCGACGACATACTGCGGCCGCGTGGTGCGCTGGCCCGGCTCGACGACGTCGCCGTCCACATGGCCGCATGGCAGCGCACGGCGGCGCCGAGGGTGGCGCGGCCGGCGGCACTGGTCTTCGCCGGCGACCACGGCGTGGCGGAGCAAGGCGGTGTGAGTGCGTATCCCACCGAGGTCACGGCAGCGATGCTGGCGGCATGCCGCCAAGGCAAGGCCACGATCTGCGCGCTGGCGCGCTCGGTGGGGGCGACGCTCGACACTGTCGACGTCGGTGTCGGCCGGCCGACCGCGGACATCCGCTACGAGGCTGCGATGACAGCGGAGCGGTTCGACGCGGTGGTCGCCGAGGCAGTCGCCGCCGTCGACGCGCTCGACACCGACCTGCTCGTGCTCGGTGAGATCGGCATCGGCAACACGACCGCTGCCGCGGCGCTGGCGGGCGCGCTGCTGGGCGGCGACGCATCGACATGGGTCGGCCGCGGCACCGGCATCGACGACGACGGACTCGACCGCAAGCGGGCCGCCGTCGCCGCCGTCATGGAGCGTTCGTCGGGGCTGAGCGACCCGATCGAGATCATGCGTCACGCAGGCGGTGCTGAGTTGACGGCAATGGCCGCTGCAACTGTTGCCGCCCGGCTCCGCTCCATCGCGGTGGTGCTCGACGGCTACGTCGTGACGTCAGCTGTGCTGCCGCTTCACGTCGCCGCGCCTGGCGCCCTGGACCACTGCATCGTGGGCCATTGCTCATCCGAGCCTGGCCATCGCCGTGTCCTCGAGCGGATCGGCAAGCCGGTGCTGCTCGATCTCGGCATGCGGCTCGGCGAGGGCAGTGGGGCGATGGTCGCCGTGCCCATCGTGCGCGCCGCCTGCGACGCGGTCGTGGAGGTCGCGACCTTCACGGAGTGGTTCGGGCGGCGGCCGGGGTGAGCGGATTCCTCGGGGCCGTCCAGTTCCTGACGCGCATTCCTGTTCGCACACGTGCGGCGGTCCCCCACGACCGGGTGCTGCCGTGGCTGCCGTTCGTCGGCGCGCTGATCGGCGCATTCGTCGGCGGAGTGGCGGCAGCGCTAGCCGAGCTGGTCCCGGCTGCAGTGGCGGCGACCGCAGCAGTCGTAGCCGGCCTGCTGATCACCGGCGCCTTCCATGAGGACGGCCTGGCCGACATCGCCGACGCCTTCGGCGGGGGAATCACCCGCGAGCGTCGCTTCCAGATCCTCAAGGATCCGCGCCACGGAACGTATGGCGTCGCCGCGCTCTGCTCCTCCGTGGTGTTGCGAGTCGTCACCGCCGCGTCGATCGTCTCCTCGTCAGCGTTGTTCGCCG
>DASQTR010000139.1:0-2519 GCA_035641795.1 Ilumatobacter sp. | reverse complement strand
CCGCCGACGTCGGTCGTCGTTGCGGTCGACGAACCGCCGGTACCGCCGGTGACCATCGCCGATGCCGAACCGGTCGTGGCCGCGCAGGCACCGACTCCCGCGAACTCGCCCGAGACGCAGCTCCCCGAGACGGGCGCCGCCGCCGCTCGCGCCACAGCGATCGTCGCGGCTGCCGCGATGTCGATCGGCGCCGCCCTCAGGGCGCTCGCTCAGCGGCCGTAGCCGTACCGGATCAGCGGTCGCCGATGCCGACGTAGTCGCGCTCTTCGGTGCCCACGTACCACTGCCGCGGGCGTGAGATCTTCTGGTCCTTGTCGGCGAGCAGTTCTTGCCAGTGCGCCAGCCAGCCTGCCGTGCGCGGGATCGCGAACAGCACCGTGAACATGTCGGTGGGGAAGCCCATCGCCTGGTAGATCAGCCCCGAGTAGAAGTCGACGTTGGGGTACAGCTTGCGGTCGATGAAGTACGAGTCGTTGAGCGCCGCGTCTTCGAGCTTGAGCGCGATGTCGAGCAGCGGGTTCTTGCCGGTGACCTCGAACACGTCGTAGGCGGTCTTCTTGATGATCGTCGCCCGCGGGTCGTAGTTCTTGTACACGCGGTGGCCGAAGCCCATCAGCCGGTCGGCACCGCGCTTGACGGTGTCGATGAAGGCCGGCACGTTGTCGACCGAGCCGATCTCCTCGAGCATGCGCACGACGGCTTCGTTGGCGCCGCCGTGGAGCGGCCCGTAGAGCGCACTCGCCGCCGCCGCCGCCGACGAGTACGGGTCGGCGTGGCTCGACCCGACCACCCGCATCGCCGTGGTGCCGCAGTTCTGCTCGTGATCGGCGTGGAGGATGAACAGCACGTCCATCGCCCGTTCGAGCACCGGATCGAGCTCGTACTCGTCGCCGATCTTCCACATCATCTGCAGGAAGTTGCCCGGGTACGACAGGCTGTTGCTCGGATAGTTGAACGGCAGCCCCACCGAGAAGCGGTGGCACATCGCCGCGATCGTGGGCGTCTTGGCGATCAGCCGCAGGATCTGCTTCTCCCGGCTGTCCTCGTCGAAGATCTCCTTGGAGTCGTTGTAGAACGTCCCCAGCGCGGCGACCGCCGACACGAACATGCCCATCGGGTGGGCGTCGTAGTGGAACCCGTCGACGAACCGCTTGCGCATGTTCTCGTGGATGTAGGTGTGGTGCGTCACGTCGGACGCCCACTGTTCGAGCTGCGCCTTGTCGGGCAGCTCACCCTTCAGGAGCAGGTACGCGACTTCGAGGAATGTCGACTGCTCGGCGAGCTGCTCGATCGGGTACCCGCGGTAACGCAGGATGCCTGCGTTGCCGTCGAGGTAGGTGATGGCTGACTTGCAGGCTGCGGTCTGCATGTAGGCCGGGTCGTAGACGAACAGGTTGGCGTCGAGCTCACGAATCGCCGACGCCGGAAAGACGCCATCGGTGATGGGTGCAGTGACGGTCTTGCCGGTCCGATCGTCGGTGATGGTGATGGTCTCGGCCACGTTGCTTCCTCTGTGTCGCGAGCGGTTGTTGGAGCGGGGCTTTCTCCCCGGGCGGCCAATGTACCCGCGGGTAGGTTGACTGCTCCAACGTTGACTTTCCGCTCGCGAGCCTTGCTCGCGGCCAGCGTGAGGACCGCATCGACGCCGAGCACCAGCGCGCCCGCGATGGCGGCGTCGGCGAGGTAGTGGTTGGCGGTGGCGACGATCGCCAGCAGCGTGATCGCCGGGTGGGCGAGCGCGACCCAGGTCCAGCGCCCGCCCTTGATGCGAATGAACATCAGCGCGATCAGCAGCGCCCAACCGAAGTGCAGGGACGGCATCGCCGCGAACTGATTGGCAACCGACTCGTTGGTGTCCTCGGTGTAGATGCTCGGGCCGTAGCGCTGCAGCGTGTCGACGAAGCCGTGCTGGTCCATCATCCGCGGTGGGGCGAGTGGGTAGAGCACGTGGACCACGAGCGCGATCATCGTGACCGAGAGGAACCAGTTCCGGAACCGGGGATAGATCTCCCGGTGACGGAACACGACCCACCCGACGAAGGCGAAGCTCGCGGGGAAGTGCACGAGCACGTAGTAGTGGTTGAGGAACTGAACCAGGCCGTCCAGCCCCATGACCATGCGCTGGATGCTGTGCTCGCTGAACACGTGCAGCGAGCGCTCGACGTCGACGACACGACGGGCGTTGGCGAAGGCAGAGTCGGCGTCGTTGCGTGTCAGGTGGCGAACCTGCTCGTAGGCGATGAACGCAACGGCGATGATGACGATCTCGCGCACGGCGAACCAGCGGCCGGCGGATAGGCGGGGAGTGCGTGGCATTGACACACACAGATCATCGATCGGCGCGCTTGATACAGACTGACCGTCCACTGACTCACCACTTGCTGTTGTGATGGCGAGCGGGACGCCCGACGCGGACGAGGACATGTGCCGAATACTGCGCGGGCGACCTTCCCCCGGCCTTCCGGAGGATCTCGCGTGCGATCAGCGATTGTGATGAGGCGAACGTGGCGAACGTCATG
>DASQTR010000138.1:0-9661 GCA_035641795.1 Ilumatobacter sp. | reverse complement strand
TCGACGTGGAGCTCCCCCGCCGACCTGCTCGCCGCCCTTGTCGACGAGCGTCGGCTCGCCGACGCCGTGCTCGACTCCCCCGATGCCCGCGATGTCTGGCGCCGCATCCGGTACGTGATCGAGCAGGCGCGCGCGTGGGGTGACGCCGGTGGTCACGGCCTTCGCCGCTACCTGGCGTGGGCAAGGCTGCAAGCGGCCGAGAGCCGCACAGCCGACACAATCCTCCCCGAGCACGACTACGACGCGGTGAGGATCATGACTGTCCACGCCGCCAAGGGACTCGAGTTCCCCATCACGATCGTCAGCGGGCTCACCACCGAGCCGATGGGCCGGCCCGCCCACTCCGTCGTGTGGCACAACGGCACATGGACGATCGCCGGCAAGCACGGCGACGAGATCTACGACGACTTCAAGCCGATCGACGAGCAGATGAGCGACGCCGAGCGGCGACGACTGCTCTACGTCGCCTGCACCCGTGCCATCGATCACCTCGTCGTCTCACTCCACCGCCTGCCGCCCAAGCCCACAATGACTGCCAACCGGATGCCGAGCGCCACGTTGCTGGCTTCGGGAGGCGCCGCCGACGACGACGCCGGCGCGCGCGCGCTGACCCCCAACCCCGGGGGTTTCACGGTCCCACGTGTCGCCCCTGACGAGCTCGACTGGAGCGACATGGCGGCGTGGGAGGCGGAGCGCCAGCGCGCCTTAGGCGTGGCAAGCCGCCGGCTCACCGTGAGCGCCACGCGCCTCGCCGAGGATCTGGCGTGGCACGACCCCGGCGCGGCGAGCGACGAGGGTCTCCGCAAGGACGCCGTCGACCTCGAGCTGCCGCCGTGGCAGCGGGGACGCTACGGCACCGCCGTCGGTCGCGCCGTACATGGGACGCTGCAGTTCTGCGATCTCGGCGACGGCCACGACATCGACGGCCTGGCAGCCGCGCAATGCGCGGCCGAAGGCATCATCGGGCTCGAGCAATCGGTCGCCGCGCTCGCCCGCTCTGCGCTCACCGCGCCGGCGGTGCGGGCGGCGTTAGCTGGCGAGCACCACCGGGAGCTGTTCGTCGCCGCGCCGATCGGCGATCGCGTGCTCGAGGGGTACGTCGATCTGCTCGTGCGTAGCCCTGACGGGTACGTGATCGTCGACTACAAGACCGACGCCTGGCGAACGGGCGCTCACCGTGCCGAACGGATCGCCCGCTACCGCCGTCAACTCGCTGCCTATGCGGTCGCCCTCGAGCATGTCACTGGCGAAGCGATCGTCGCCGGAGTCCTTGTCCACTGCCGGGCGACTGGCGTCGCCGAGCAGATAGAGCTCAGCGGCTGGGCGGAGGCGGTCACTTCGGTGCGCGACGCCATGCAGCTCCTGTGACTCGGGTCTCAGCGCGTGCGCCGGCCGGTGTCGACGACGCTGCGGTAGAGCCCGCCGATGCTCAGCCGGAAGGTCGCCAGCAGGAAGATGACCGCGGCCGCGACCCCGATCGGCACGAGCACCGCGCCGACGAGGCGCACCCGCGAGCGGAGGAACGGCTTCATCGGATCGGCTTCGATCGGCGTGCCGTCGAGATGCAGTGTCCGCAACGGATCCTCGAAGGCGGGGCAGTTGACATCGCTCTCCGATACGCCGATCACCTCGTCGCCGCCGAAGTTGGCGACGACCGGCGTAACGCGGGACACGAGCAGTCCGAGGTCGGGGTCGACCGGCGCCGACACCAGATAGCGCTCACCGTCAGCGAGGTACTGGGCGTCGAGGCCGTATCGCACGTCGATCTCGTCGCCTGATGCGAAGGGCGCCGCTTGACCGGCGCGGATCTGCTCGACCTCGAAGCGCACTGACCGGAAGTCGCGGTCGGCGACCTTGCCCACGAACACGATGTGGGGCAGCGGCGGGGCCGTGCAACCCTCGGGCACCGGCACGAGCGGCAACGTGCCCGGCGCCTGCTCGCCCTCCGTGCCGCCGCCGGTGACGCCCGACTCCTGCTCTGTTGCGCCTGCTGGTGCCGCCGTCGTCGGCGGAGGAGCCGTCGTGTCGGGAGGCTGCTGGGCCCGGGCGGGATGCGTCAGGGCCAGCACCGCTGAGGCCATGACCACACCGAACAGGGCGCGCCGCACGCCGCGAGGGTATCCCTGGCGCTGACGTCACACCGCGTTCATGTCGAGTCACTAGAACGCGGACTCGTGGTGGGTGAGCGTCACCCCGTCGATCGCGATCACGTCGAAACGAACGTCGAGGTGCCCGAGCCGGTTGGCAGCCAGCCACGCCTCGGCGAGCGCCCTGATGCGCGCCTGCTTGGCGGCGTCGACGGCGTGGGCAGCGCCGCCATAACCGCGTGAGAGGCGCGCCTTGACCTCGCAGAAGACCAGTTGGTCGTCACGGAGCAGCACGAGATCGAGCTCGCCGGGGACCGCCCGCAACGGCGATCGCCAGTTGCGATCGACGATCTCGAAACCGATCGACCGATAGTGGGCTGCGGCACGGGCTTCACCCCATCGGCCGCGCGAACGACTCGCCAAGTTCGGCACCGGACACTCCTTGCCGCTCAATGCGCGGACGGCTCCGCGGGTATGACGGATGTCGGCCCGTTACCGGGGCGAGGCGATCAGCGGATCAGAATTCGCGCTTCTCGCGGACCTTGGCGGCCTTGCCGACGCGGTCACGGAGGTAGTACAGCTTGGCGCGGCGGACGTCGCCACGCCTGACGACCTCGATCTTCGACACCGTGGGGGTGTGCAGCGGGAACGTGCGCTCGACGCCGACGCCGTAGCTCAGCTTGCGCACCGTGTACGTCTCCTGCAGGCCGCTGCCTTGACGCCGGATCACGTTGCCCTGGAAGACCTGGACCCGCTCCTTGCCGCCCTCGACCACGCGGACGTGAACCTTGAGCTCGTCGCCGGGGAAGAACTCGGGGATGTCGTCGCGCAGCGATCCGTTGTCTACGAGGTCGGTCGTCTTCATGGCGTCTCTCTCAGGGCTGGCCCCGGATCAGCGGTCACGAAGGGGCTCGCCAAGGATACGGGACCGGTGGGAACTCTTCCAACAGGCCGCGTTCCTCGGCGGTGAGCCCGCCCCGCGCGTCGATGAGGTCCGGTCGCGCCGCCACGGTGCGATGCAGCGACTGGGCGCGCCGCCAGCGCTCGATGCGGCCGTGGTCGCCGCTGCGCAGCACCTCGGGCACATCCCATCCGCGGAACGAAGCCGGGCGCGTGTAGTGCGGCTCCTCGAGCAGCCCTGTGGCGCCGAAGCTCTCCGTCAGCGGGCTGTCGGCGTTGCCCATCGCGCCGGGTAGCAGCCGCGTCACCGCCTCGATCACGAGGCACGCCGCCACCTCGCCGCCGTTCAGCACGATGTCGCCGACGCTGAGCTCGCCGTCGACCAGATGTTCGCGGATCCGGTGGTCGACGCCCTCGTAACGCCCGCACAGCAGGCTGAATCCCTCGCCGCCGGCAAGTTGTCGCGCCCGGGCCTGGTCGAACCGGCGCCCTCCCGGTCCGAGCAGGAGCAGCGGGCGGGGCGGCGATACCGCCTCGACCGAAGCAAAGACGGGCTCTGGCCGCATCAACATTCCGGGGCCCCCGCCGAACGGGGAGTCGTCGACCGTGCGGTGCACGTCGGACGCGTGGTCGCGGGGATCATGCAGGCGCAGGTCGAGGACACCGCTCGCGCGCGCCTTGCCCAGCAGGCTCTCGTTGCAGAACGCGTCCACCGACGAAGGAAACAGCGTGAAGACGTCGATGCGCACAGCGTCACTCGCCGAGCTCGAACAGTCCTTCGGGCGGGTCTATCGTCACGACGCCGTCGCCGACGGCGACCACGAACGACGCCGGCACGAGCGCCCCTGACTCGAGCTCGAGCAGGTCGGCCGCAGGATTGTCGATGACCGCCACGCACCGGCCACGGGGCGCGCCCGAGACCTCGATCACGCTGGCCCCGATCAGCTGGTGGATCCACAAGGTGTCGGGGTCGTCGATCGGCTCGCCAGCCAGCACGACGCCCGCCAGGGCCTCGGCAGCGTTGCGATCGTCGACGCCCTCGAAGTGCACGCGCCAACGATCGTTGGAGCGGCTAGCAGCTGTGACCGTGAGCCAGCGTTCTGCCGCCTTGAGGCGGCTGCCCGGGGCGAGGCGCTCGACGCGGTCGGTCGTGAGGTGCACCAGCACGTCGCCGCGGAGACCGTGGGCCCGGCCGATCCGGCCGACTTCGAGTAGGCCGTCGGAGGGCACCCGACACGTCCTCCCTATCGATCTTTCGCCTCGCCGAGCGGCTCGGCTCTCAGTCGAGGAACTCGATGTCGAGCTCGACGCCGTCCTTCGACGCCGCGGCACGCGTGACCGTGCGGATGCTCGTGGCGGTGCGACCGCGGCGTCCGATCACACGACCGAGGTCACCGGGGCCGACGCGGACGTCGAGGCGGTGCTTGCCGTCGCTCTCGACCTCCTCGACCACCACCGCTTCGGGTTGATCGACGATGGACTTGACGATGTGCGTCAGGACGGCAACAGCAGTCGGCGCCGAACTCACTTGTTGGCCTTGAACTCGGCCATCGCGCCCGAGACTTCGAGCAGCTTGGCGACTCGCTCGGTGGGCTGGGCGCCTTCGCTCAGCCACTTGACCGCCTTGGCATTGTCGACGGACAGGGCCGAGGGATTCTGCCGTGGGTCGTAGTGCCCGAGGATCTCGATGAAACGGCCGTCGCGGGGCGAGCGCGCATCGGCTGCGACGATGCGGTATTGAGGCTGCTTCTTCTTGCCGATCCGGGTGAGGCGCAGCTTGACTGCCATGTGAAGTGTCTCCTGATGCGATGCGGGCCGCGTGGACGCAGCCGTGAAAGGTTAGCGGCCGGGTCGATCCATTCCGACGGTTCGAAGGGCGCGGGCGAGCGCCGAAGCGCAGCGGAGGCGGCGAGCTCGAAGGCGCAAGCCCGGAGGAAATAGCTGCTACACCTACGCTCGGATGGACCTGTTCCGCTTCGATCCGCCGGATCTGCCGGATGGCGCGGTGCGGCAGATCGCGCATGACCTCTACGGCGTCATCGGTGAGACGACCCGTCTGCGCGGCGAGCGTTCCCAGAACACGCGCTTCACGACACCCGACGGCGAGGACTTCGTGCTGCGGATCGCCAGCGCCAGCGAACCGGCGGCGGCGATCGACTGCCACGCCCAGGCGCTCGTCCACGTCGAGCGGGTGGCGCCGTCGCTGCCCGTGCCTCGCATGCGCGCCGCCCGCAACGGCCAGCTCGTGCCGAGTGTCGAGCTCGACGGCCGCAGCCATCGCCTCCGGCTCGAGACCTACCTGCCCGGGATCACGTTCGATGACGGCCAGATGGTGTCGCTGTCGGGGCTCTGGGCGATCGGTGAGCTGCTCGGCAGCGTCGCCGTGGCGCTGGCGGGCTTCGACCACCCGGCCGCCTGGGGCTTCATGCCATGGGACATCGCCAACGGCCTCGTCGTCGACGAGTCGCTGAACGAGGCGCTTCCACACGACGCACGCGAGCTGACCGAGCGCGCCCGTCCGCGGATCGAGAACGCGATGGCGACCATGCAGCGGCTGCCGCGCCAGGTCGTCCACAACGACGGCCACGCCGGCAACCTGCTCCGCATAGAGGAGTCGTCCGACCGCGTCACGGGACTCATCGACTTCGGCGACCTCGTACACACCGTCACGGTCGCCGACGTCGCGATCGCGGCGTCGAGCTTGGTGCCGCACCAGGCCGATCCTGTCGCCGCCCTCGCTGCGCTCGCCGCCGGCTACCACTCGCGGCGGCCGCTCGCCGTCGACGAGGTGCAGGCGATGCCCGATCTCGTGCTGGCGCGGTTGGTGCTGAGCACGCTGCTCGTCGAGTACCAGCTCGTTCACGTGCCGCACCTCGCTTCGCACGTCGGCGCCGAGCGGCCGGGCACGCATGCCGCACTCTCGCGATGGCTCGACATCGATCCCGACCGAGCGGCGTCCGAGATCGGCGCCGAGCTTGAGTAGCGACGCCGACCTCCTGCGACGGCGCGCCGCCGTTCTCGCGCCCAGCTATCAGCTGTTCTACGACGAGCCGGTGCATCTGGTACGTGGCGAGGGAGTCTGGCTGTACGACGTCGACGGCAAGCGGTATCTCGACTGCTACAACAACGTGCCGTCGGTGGGCCACGCCCACCCGCGCGTGGTCGCCGCGCTCGCCCGGCAGACCGGGTTGCTCAACACGCACACGCGCTACCTCAACGAGCACGTCGTCGAGTTGGCGGAGCGACTGGGGGCGAGCCTCGCGGGCGAGCTGTCGAGCTGCTTCTTCGTGTGCACCGGCACCGAAGCCAACGACCTCGCGGTGCAGATCGCACGCGTCGTCTCCGGCAATCACGGCGTCGTCGTGACCGAGCGTGCGTACCACGGCAACTCCGATCTCGTCGGCAAGTTGTCGACCGACTCCTACCCCGAATCCGAGCGGCCCGACTGGTTGGGCGTCGTCGAGCCGCCGAACACGTACCGCGGCCCGTTCCGTGCGCCCGAGCCGGAGCTCGGCGCCCGGTACGCGGCGCTCGTCGGCGACGCGGTCGCCGAACTCGACGCGCGCGGGCACGGCGTTGCCGCCATGCTGATCGACACCAGTTGGGACTCCAACGGCGTTCTGATCGCGCCCGACGACTATGTCGAACGCGCCGCAATGGCCGTGCGCGCTGCGGGAGGGCTCGTCATCGCCGACGAGGTGCAAGCGGGCTATTGCCGGCTCGGACGCAACTTCTGGGGCCACGCCAACTACGGCCTCGTCCCGGACATCGTCACGGTCGGCAAGCCGATGGGCGCCGGTCATCCGGTCGCGGCGGTCGTGACGACTCCGGAGGTCGCGGCGCGTTTCGCCGAACGCCGCAACTACTTCAACACCTTCGGGGGCAATCCGGTGTCTGCCGCGGTCGCGCTCACGGTGCTCGACGTGATCGCCGACGAGGACCTGCTCTCCAACTCGCGGACGACCGGCGCGCTGATCGGTGCCGCTCTCGCCGACCTTGCCTCCCGGTGCGACCTGATCGGCAACGTGCAGGGCAGCGGGATGTTCTGGGGCCTCGACCTGGTGGCCGATCGCGCGACACGCGAACCGGTTGCGTATGCCGATGCCAAGCGGCTCGCCTCCGCGTTGCGCAATCGCGGCGTCCTGACCGGCGTGACGGGCCGCTACACGAACGTGCTCAAGCTGCGACCACCGCTGGTGTTCCGGCCCGAGCACGTCGAGCTGTTGGTCGAGACGCTCGACGACCTGCTTTCGACGTTCGAGCTGCGCGGCGGCGACGACGTACGCGCGCTCGGCGCCGAATGGTGAGGCGCTCCCCCCCGTCACGATCACGTCACGATCACGTCACGGTGACTACCTCGGGAACTGGCTGCCACCCATCATCTGCTCGAGCTCGGCCATGTCGGGCATGTTCTTGCCACCGAGCCCGCCCATGCCAGGCATCCCCACGCCACGCTTGCCCTTCTTGCCGCCGCCCATCCCCATCTTCTTCATCATCTTCTGCATGTCGCCGAACTGCTTGATCAGGCGCGTCACGTCGCCTGGGTCGGTGCCCGAGCCGCGGGCGATGCGGGCGCGGCGGCTGCCGTTGACGATCTGGGGGCGGGCACGCTCCTGGTAGGTCATCGAGCGGATGATCGCCTCGATCGGCTTGAGGTCGTCGTCGGAGATCTTGGCGTTCTTGAGCTCCTTCGGCATGCCGGGCATCATCCCCAGCAGGCTCGACAGCGAGCCCATCTTCTTGATCGACTGCATCTGCTCGAGGAAGTCGTCGAGCGTGAACTCCCCTTCCATCAGCCGCGCAGCCGCCTTCTCGGCCTCGTCTGCTTCGAACGCCCGCTCCGCCTGCTCGATCAGGGTGAGCACGTCGCCCATGCCGAGGATGCGGCCCGCCATGCGGTCGGGATGGAACTGCTCGAAGGCATCGAGCTTCTCACCGGTCGACGCGAACGCGATCGGGCGGCCGATGACTTCCTTCACCGACAGCGCGGCACCGCCGCGTGCGTCGCCGTCGAGCTTCGACAGGATCACGCCAGAGATCTGGAGCGTGTGATGGAACGCCTCCGCCGTTTGCACCGCGTCCTGACCGGTCATGGCGTCGATCACGAGGAACGTGTAGTGCGGCGCCACCGCCCCGGAGATGAGACGGACCTGCTCCATCATCTCCTTGTCGATCGCCAGCCGGCCGGCGGTGTCGACGATCACGACGTCGCGGCCCAGCCGTTTCGCCTCCTCGACGCCCTGGAAGGCGGTCAGCACTGGATCGTCCGGGTCGGAGTAGACGGGCACGTCGACCTGGCGGCCGAGCGTCTGCAGCTGTTCGACGGCGGCCGGGCGCTGGAGGTCGGCGCCGACGAGCAGCGGGTTTCGGCCCTGCGACTTGAACCAGAGCGCCAATTTGCCGGAGGCGGTCGTCTTGCCAGAGCCCTGCAGACCCGCCATCAGGACCACGGTCGGCGGCTTCGAGGCGTAGTTGATCTTGAGCGTCTCGCCGCCCAAGATGCGGATCAGCTCGTCGTGGACCCCCTTGACGACCTGCTGCCCGGGATCGAGCGCCTGCGAGCGAGTCGCCCCGATCGCGTGCTCGCGGATGCGGTTGCACACCGACCGCACCACGGTGACGTTGACGTCGGCCTCGAGCAGCGCCGAGCGGATCTCCTTCATCACCTCGTCGACGTCGGCCTCCGTGAGTCGGCCCTTGCCGCGAAGGCGCTTGACGATCCCGTCGAGGCGGTTGGACAGGTTGTCGAACATGCGAGAGTCGAGGCTACTGACGAAGCGGGGGTCGTACGCTTCGCGCATGATCACGTCGATCCACATGCTCATCTATTCCGACGATCCGGCGGCGACGCGGGCGTTCCTGCGTGACGTGCTCGGTTGGCCGTCGGTCGAGCACCCCGAGTCGGGCGACGGCTGGCTGATCTTCGGCACCGGGCGCAGCGAGCTCGGCGTCCACCCGACCCATTCCGAGTGGGAGGGCAAGGTCTACGACTCCCCGCGGCACCACGAGATCTCGCTGATGTGCGACGACGTTGCCGCCACGCGAGCGGAGCTCGAGGCGAAGGGGGCGACCTTCAGCTCACCGGTCAGCGACGACGGCTTCGGGTTGACGACCATGATGGACGTCCCGGGCGCCGACCCGATCATGATCTACGAGCCGCGCCACCCGACCGCGTACGAGCTCTGACGATGGCATCGCCCACACCATTCGGTCCGACGGGTTGTGTCGGCGGTCAGCCGAGGCTCGCAATGAGGTAGACGACCTCTACCCCGTTCTCCGTGCGGGTGTGTACGTTGACCCGCGTCTCGGAGTAGTCGTCCGTGACTGCGAAGGCACCGGTCTCGTCGTTGTAGACGACGCGCACGGTGTAGCCCAGCGCCTCGGCCGCAGTAGTGAACTGATCGAGCGGTAGGCCGATCAACGCGGTCAGCTCGACCGGTGTGCCCTCGGGCGCCCACGTTGGCGGCGGCATCGCGATCGCGGTATCGGGCGGCAGTGGCACCGTCGTAAAGGCCGGCGGGACCGTGTCGACCGGCACCCGTACGAGGAACTCGTCGGTCACGGCGGGGACGGTGTACCAGCCGCCGTCGTCGCCGATGAAGCGGTAGGCCGGCACGAGCCAGACGCTGCCGTCGGGCGACCACGCCCACCACAGGTCGGCCTGGACGTCGACG
>DASQTR010000137.1:0-4462 GCA_035641795.1 Ilumatobacter sp. | reverse complement strand
GGCTCGGACGAGCCGTTGGAGGCCGCCGTGGCCGCCCTCGCCGGCGGCGAGATGGTGGCGATCATGCCGCAGGGCACGATCCCGCGCGGCCCCGCCTTCTTCGAGCCCGAGCTCAAGGGTCGATGGGGCGCAGCCCGCCTCGCCCAGCTGTCGGGCGCGCCCGTGATCCCGGTCGCGCTGTGGGGCACCGAGAAGGTTTGGCCGCGCAGCGCGCGTCTGCCGAACGTGCTCAACGTGGTCGATCCCCCGAAGGTCAGTGCTTCGGTGGGGGCGGCCGTGGCGTTGGCGCACAAGAGCCTCCCCTCGGACACGAAGCGGATCATGCGCGCGATCGTCGATCTGCTTCCGCCAGAGGCGCACGTTCGGCATGTGCCCACGCCCGAGGAGCTGGCCGCCACCTACCCGCCCGGCTACAACGGCGACCCCGACCGGGAAACCGCGCGCCGCCCTGGCAAGGATTGAGCGCTAGTCGCCCGTCGCGCCGTCGATCGACTGGCGTAGCAGGTCGGCGTGCCCGCAGTGGCGGGCGTACTCCTCGATCATGTGGACGAGCATCCACCGCAGCGAGATGACGCGGCCGCGCGATTTCGCGGTCGCGGAGAGATCGTCGCAGCCGTCGATCGCCCGGCGACTACGTTCGACGGCATCGGTGTAGAGCGCGAGCAGCTGCTGGGGCTCGTCGTCGGCTGCGGAGTGGAAATCCCAGTCGGGGTCGGCGTCCCAATCAACGCTCGTCCAGGGTTCGCCTGGATCCTCGCCGCGCCAGTTGCGCACGAACCAGTTGTTCTCGACGAGTGCCATGTGCTTGACGAGACCGCCGAGCGACATGTCGGACGGGGGCAGCGTCAGCGCCAGCTCGGCGCGTGTCAGGCCGGCCGCCTTCCGCAGGAGGACCGTCCGGTAGTAGTCGAGGAACGTGACGAGCGTTTCCCGTTCGTCGGCGGCGAACGGCGGATCCGGCGGTGTTGGTACCGAAGCGATCAGGGCGACTTGCTCCTGCGTGTGAACTGTGTCATGGCTGATTCGAGGATGCCGATAGAGGGAATAACGGTCTGTGTCGATGAGGTTACGGCACTAATCTGATCGGTGAGGAGTATCGAAGGGATGAACGCCGTGGTGTCGACTGGGGGTGGCGATCGGCGCTCCCTCTCGTCATGGTGGCACGGCCGATACGGCTTCCGCATGCTGGTCGAGATCGCCCTCTGCGGTGCCTTGCTCATCATCTACCGGGCGATCCGCACCATCACCCAGACCGACATGCGAGCCGCGTTCGCCAACGCCCGCGACGTGATCCGCCTCGAGAGCTGGCTGGGCCTGCCGTTCGAGGACAACCTGCAGTCGTGGCTGCTCGATCACCCCACGTTGATCAAGCTCCTCAACCACTACTACATCCTGTTCCACTTCCCGGCGGCGATCGCCTTCCTCTTGTGGCTCTACCTCCGGCACCCGCGGCACTACGTCCCGTTCCGCAACCTCATGGCCTTCGTCACGTTCGTGGCGCTGATCATCCACCTCCTGTTCCCGCTCGCCCCGCCGCGGATGATGACCGGCTTCGTCGACACGATGCGCGAGTTCGGGCCGAACATCTATCCCAAGAACGCGATCGACGGCGCTGCCAATCAGATCGCGGCGATGCCGTCTCTGCATTTCGGCTGGGCGATGATCGAGGCGATCGCCGTGATCTCGATTCTGAAAACGCGCTGGCGGTGGGTGATCGTCCTGCATCCACTGCTGATGGCGATGTCGATCATCGCCACCGGCAACCACTGGTGGATCGACGCCGCCGCGGCGGCGGTGATCATCGTCGGTGCCGTGGCTTTGTACCGGATGGTCAAGCTGTGGGTCGGCGATCGGCGCTGGTCGTGGACGGCGATGCGCTTCAAGACCGACGAGGGGTTGGCGCGCCTCGAAGAGCTCGCCAACTCGTCCGCTGAGTCCGACGACGCGTCAGGCGAGGGGAACACCCTCGAACGCGTCGACTGACGCGAACTCCTCCACCGGCTTGCGGCGCAGTCTCGTCGGTTGGTGCACCGGATAGCCGAGAAAGATCGTCGCCGCCAACGCGTGGTGCTCGGGCAGCTTGAGCAAGGGTGCCGCTTCACGCTCGACACGCGACAGGAATGTGGTCAGCACGCCGCCGAGGCCGCGGTCGCGTGCAGCGAGCAGCACGTTCCAGCAGAACGGGTAGATCGAGGCACCGGGCACAACGGAGATGCGGTCGAGCGCCGCGTCCATCGCCGAGATCCGGCGTAGGTCGGCGGCGACGGCGAGCACCGCGGGCACGCGCTCGATGCCGTCGAGCAACGAGTTCGAGGCGTGCATGCGCTGGGCGGGTGGGCGGTAGTCGACGGCGTTGAACGGCGCCGCGCCGGTCCGCGAGGCGGCGACGTACTCGTCCCACACGGGCTGCATCAGAGCCGCGAGCTGGCGCCTGATCGCGGCATCCTTGACGAGCGCCACGCGCCACGGTTGGCGGTTGCCGCCCGACGGCGCGAAGCGGGCATCGTCGAGCACGCTCGCCACGAGCGCGTCGGCGACGGCCTCATCGCGGAACTCTCGTACCGACCCGGTCGTCCGGATCGCCTCGCGCAGATCCATGGTCCCCTAGCCGGCGGCGACCTTGGCGCGCACGATGTTGAGCGCCGAGCCGGCCTTGAACCATTCGACCTGCTCGTCGCTGAACGTGTGGCGGGCCTCGAAGTCGACGATCGCACCGTCGGGCTTGACGATCTGGCAGCGCACGTTGCGGCCCGGCACGGGCGGCAGGTCGAGCACGTTGATCCGGTCGCGCTCGTCGATCTGGTCGTACGTGTCGGGATTGTCGAACGTCAGCGGCAGCAGACCCTGCTTCTTGGCGTTGGTCTCGTGGATGCGGGCGAACGAGCGGGCCAGGATGACGACACCGTTGCGGAACCGCGGCTCCATCGCCGCGTGCTCACGCGATGAGCCCTCGCCGTAGTTGCGGTCACCGACTGCGACCCACCGGATACCGGCTTCGTGGTAGCGCTTGGCGATCTCCGGGTACGGCCGCCGCTCGCCGTCGGTGACGTCGAGCCCGGTGCCGGTCTCGCCGGCGAAGGCGTTGACGACACCGAGGAACAGGTTGCCGGAGATGTTCTCGAGATGGCCGCGGTACTTGAGCCAGGGTCCGGCCGCCGAGATGTGATCGGTGGTGCACTTGCCCTGAGCCTTCATCAGCACCGGCAGGTCGTGGTAGTCGTCGCCGTCCCATGCCGCGAACGGCTCCAGCTTCTGCAGCCGGTCGCTGGTCGGGCTGACCACGACATCGACGTCGCTCGAGTCGGCGGGCGGCGCGGTGAACGTATTTTCGCCGGCTTCGTAACCCTTCGACGGGAGCACCTCGCCCACCGGTGCCTCCAGCCGGACCTCGGCGCCATCGGGAGCCGTGATCGTGTCGGTGGTGGGATCGAAGTCGAGCCGGCCGGCTAGTGCGATCGCCATCACCGTGTCGGGCGACGTGACGAACGACAGCGTGTTGGCCGAGCCGTCGTTGCGCTTCGGGAAGTTGCGGTTGAACGAGTTGACGATCGTGTTGGCGCGACCGGTGATCGCCTCCGGCCTGCTCCACTGGCCGATGCACGGACCGCAGGCGTTGGCGAGCACGGTGGCTCCGACCGCCTCGAGGTCTGCGAGCAGCCCGTCGCGTTCGATCGTGGCGCGGATCTGCTCCGAACCGGGTGTGACGAGCAGTTCGGTCCTGGCCTTCAACCCGTGAGCGGCGGCCCACCGCGCGACCGAGGCGGCGCGGGTGATGTCCTCGTAGGACGAGTTCGTGCACGACCCGATCAGCGCCGCCGACACGTCGATCGGCCAGCCGTGCTCGCGGGCCTGTGCGCCGACACCGTCTGCGCCGACGCGGTGGGCGCGATCGGGGGAGTGGGGGCCGTTGATGAGCGGCTTGAGCTGGTCGAGATCGATCTCGAGCAGCTGGTCGTACAGCGCGCCGTCATCGGGGCGAAGGTCGGCGGCGACCCTGTCGGCGGCGTCGGCGATCGCTTCACGACCTGTGGCCTTGAGGTACGCCGACATGTTGGCGTCGTACCCGAAGATCGAGGTCGTGGCACCGACCTCTGCGCCCATGTTGCAGATCGTGGCTTTGCCTGTGGCGGAGATGGAGTCGGCGCCGGGACCGAAGTACTCGACGATCGCGCCCGTGCCGCCCTCGACCGTGAGCAACCGGGCGACCTCCAGGATCACGTCCTTCGGGGAGCTCCAGCCCGACAGCGTGCCGGTGAGGCGCACGCCGATCACGTTCGGCCAGCGCACGTTCCACGGGAAGCCGGTCATCACGTCGACGGCGTCGGCGCCGCCGACGCCGACGGCGACCATGGCCAGGCCGCCGGCGTTGGGGGTATGGCTGTCGGTGCCGATCATCATGCCGCCGGGGAAGGCATAGTGCTCGAGGACGACCTGGTGGATGATGCCCGAGCCCGGCTTCCAG
>DASQTR010000136.1:0-10371 GCA_035641795.1 Ilumatobacter sp. | reverse complement strand
TTGAACGTGCCCCGGATCTTATTGACCACGAGGGTGGCGAGGGCCTCCCCCTCGATGTCCTCGGCGATGATCACGAGCGGCTTGCCGGCCTGCATGACCTTCTCGAGCACCGGCAGCATGTCGGAGACCGCGCCGATCTTGCCCTGGTTGAGCAGGATGTACGGCTCCTCGAGCACCGCCTCCTGGCGTTCGGCATCGGTGACGAAGTACGGCGACAGGTAGCCCTTGTCGAACTGCATGCCCTCGGTGAACTCGAGCTCGGTGCCGAACGTGTTCGACTCCTCGACGGTCACCACGCCGTCCTTGCCGACCTTGTCGATGGCCTCGGCGATCACGTCGCCGATCGAGCTGTCAGCGGCCGAGATCGTGGCGACGTTGGCGATGTCGCTCTTGTCGTCGACGTCCTTGGCTTGCGACTTGATCGACTCGACGGCGGCGTCGACTGCCTTCTCGATGCCGCGCTTGACAGCCATCGGGTTGGCGCCGGCGGCGACGTTCTTCATGCCGAGGCGGACCATCGCCTGCGCCAGCACCGTCGCAGTCGTCGTGCCGTCACCGGCGATGTCGTCGGTCTTGGTGGCGACTTCCTTGACGAGCTGGGCGCCGAGGTTCTCGAACGGATCCTCGAGCTGGATCTCCTTGGCGATCGACACACCGTCGTTGGTGATCGTCGGCGCACCGAACTTCTTGTCGAGCACGACGTTGCGGCCCTTCGGGCCGAGGGTGACGCGTACCGCGTCAGCGAGTTTGTTGACGCCGGCCTCGAGCGAACGCCGGGCCTGGTCGTCGAATTTGAGCAACTTGGTCATGATCTACCGTCCTCAGAGGTCGACGATCGCCAGCACGTCACGGGCGTTCAGTACGAGCAGGTCCTCGCCGTTGACGGTGACCTCGGTGCCGCCGTACTTGGAGTAGAGCACGGTGTCACCGGTCTTGATGTCGAGCGGGATCAGCTCACCACTCGACTCGGCGCGCTTGCCCGGTCCGACGGCCAGCACGGAGCCCTGCTGCGGCTTCTCCTTGGCGGTGTCGGGGATCACGAGGCCCGACGCGGTCTGCGTCTCCGCCTCGTTCGGCTTGACCACGATGCGGTCCTCGAGCGGCTTCAAATTCATGGGTGCATGCCTCCATTGGCGTGTCACTGAGTTGGGAACTGCTGCCGGACCTGCTGGCCCGGGTCGAGCGTTAGCACTCGACGAATGCGAGTGCCAATGGTAGTAGAGGGAGCTCGGCGTTAGCAACCGCGCCCGGAGAGTGCTAACGGCGGTTCAGCCGAGACGAACGCCGCACCGCCGGAGCAGGGCGACCGTTTCCGCGAGCGGCAGCCCGATCACGTTGCTCGGGCTGCCGTCGATGCGTTCGACGAGCGCGCCGGCCGCACCCTGCATGCCGTAGGCCCCGGCCTTGTCACGGTGCTGGCCGGTCGCCAGGTACCACTCGGTCGTCGCATCGTCCAAGTCCACGAACGTGACGTCGGTGCTGACCGTGGCGGTCTGGAGGCCCGACATCCGCCAGGCGACGACGGCAGTGTGGACCTGATGGCTGCGCCCCGAGAGGCACCGCAGCATGCGCCGGGCGTCGTCGTCGTCGAGCGGCTTGCCGAGCACGTCACCGTCGACGTCGACCGTGGTGTCGGCAGCGAGCACCACGACGTCGCCGGCGGCGCCCTCGGGCAGTTTGGCGACAACGGCCATCGCCTTGTCTCGCGCGACGCGCTCGACGTAGTCCGTCGGTTTCTCGTCTGGCAGGTGCGACTCGTCGACGTCGGCAGGTACGACGGTGAAGTCGATCCCCAGCCCGCGCAGCAGTTCCTGCCGCCGCGGCGACGAGGAAGCGAGGACGAGCGTGGGAGCCACCAGGCGTCAACCTCCCGACAATGCGATGACCTCGTTCTCGTCAGGCACCACGAGCTCGTCACGGTCGTCGAGGAAATGCTCTGGCAGGGAGACTCTGATCGGCCCGTTGGTGTGGCCGCGCTTGATGCGTTCGCCGCCTTCAACCATCTCGATCGCCGGGTCGAGCTCGGCGAGGATGCCGTCGAGCTCTGCGAGCGTCGAGATCTGCGACAGCTTCCGCCGCGCTTCCGGGCCGACCGGGTACCCGGACATGTACCAGTTGGTGTGCTTGCGGAAGTCGCGCATCGCGAACGACTCGCCGCCATGCGCCTCGTAGTGGGCGGCTAGCAAGCGGGCGTGGCGCCGCATCGCCTCGAGGACGGCACCGAGTGCGCGTGGCGCGGGCGCGGTTCCGCCGTTGAGCAGAGTCACCAGGTCGCCGAACAGCCACGGGCGACCGAGGCAGCCGCGGCCGATGACGACCCCGTCGCAGCCGGTGGCAGCCATCATGTCGACCGCGTCCGAGGCCCCCCAGATGTCGCCGTTGCCGAGCACCGGGATGCCGTCGACGGCCTGCTTGAGCTCGGCGATCGCATCCCAGCGTGCCTCGCCGGCGTAGTGCTGCTCGACGGTGCGGGCGTGGAGCGCGATCCAGTGCACGCCCTCCTCGGCGCAGATCATGCCGGTGTCGACGTCGGTGCGCAGGTCGTCCCACAAGCCCATCCGGAACTTGGCGGTCACGGGCACGCCGTACGGGCGCGCGGCGCGCACGGCGGACCGCACCACCGCCCGCAGCAGGCGCGGCTTGGCCGGCACAGCAGCGCCACCACCGCGCCGTGTCACCTTCGCCGCCGGACAGCCGAAGTTGAGGTCGACATGGTCCACCAGACCTTCGTCACACACCATGTGGACTGCACGCCCCAGCATGTCGGGATCGCTGCCGTAGATCTGCAGGCTCCGCGGTCGCTCGTCGCGACCGAACGTCATCATCCGCAAGGTCTTGTCGTTGCGGTACACGACCGCGGTCGCCATCACCATCTCGCTGACGTAGAGGAGATCGGGTGCGTACGTGCGGCACATCGCTCGGAAAGGCGCATTGGTGACGCCAGCCATCGGCGCCAGCACCACTGGGGCCGATGGCGCGAACGCTCCGATCCGCAACGGCAACATCGGCCTCAACGGTATCGGCGGCTCAGACTGCGGTGATGCGGAAGATCGGATGCCTGGCGGCGATCGCCGCCAGCTGGTCGTCGGTCGAGTCGGCGCCGACGCCCTCGAAGAACGCCCCCACCTCCCAAGCCCACTGCTTCAAGTAGGCGCGCAGCACCCCCGGCTTGGCGATGTCGTCGAGCTCCACTGCGGTGAAGTCGTCCGTGCGCCGCCCGCGCCGGATCCGCCCGCCGCCCGCGGCGCGCATGTTCCGCACCCATTGCGTCTCCCCGCGCGCTGCCACGAGGAACTGCTCGCCATCGAAGGTAAGCGGGTTGACCGGAACGGAACGCCACTCTCCCGTCGTGCGACCGCGCACGCTCAGCACGCCGGCACCCTTGAGCGGTACGCCGAGTTTGACGAGGGCGCTCACGAGCGGATTCATGATCCACCTGGTGAGCCGGCCGGGAGCCTTGTAATGGTGAGCGGTGTCGGTGTTCATGGGACGCCTTCCGTTGGTTCAGAGAGCAGTGCTCTCGTTCCAGGCCATTGAACACGACCCGCCATCGAAAAGCAAGAGCAGTGCTCGCATATCGGACATGTGATGCGTCACACTGGCGCAATGGCAATCCACCGCACGGCGCGCGCCCGGGCGCGCGAGGCGATCGACAACGAGATCATGGAGGCGGCCCGGCGCCACCTGGCAGAGGAGGGCCCGGCCGCACTGTCGTTGCGGTCGATCGCACGCGAGCTGGGAATGGTGTCGTCCGCGATCTATCGCTACGTCGACAGCCGCGACGCCCTGCTGACACGTCTTATCGTCGAGGCCTACGACTCGCTCGGTGCCGTCGCCGAGACGGCGGTCGTCGACAACGTCGATCGCACGGATGCCGAGCGATGGGTCGCCACGGCGCTCGCAATCCGCGATTGGGCGCTCGCCCGTCCCCACGAGTACATGCTGCTGTACGGCACCCCGGTGCCCGGCTACGCGGCGCCGGACGACACGGTCACCCCCGGCACCCGGGTCACGTTGGCGTTGATGTCGATCGTTCGCGACGCCGCCAACGGGGGCCGGTTGTCAGCACCCGCGCTTGCGGTCGATGCGCCAAGGGACCTCGCCGACGAACTCGAGCGGCTGACGTCGATCGTCGACCTCCCCGTGACGGCCGCGGTGGTGCTCGCCACGCTGGCTGCGTGGACCCAGTTGTTCGGCTTGCTGAGCTTCGAGCTCTCGAACCAGACACGCGGCGTCGTCGCGGATCACGCGGCACTGTTCGAGGCGACCACGCGACTCGGCGCGCTGTCGATCGGCCTCAAGTCGGCGTTTGCGTGAACCCATTCGTCAACGGCAGCCGGAGGTTCGGTTTGGCGCCGGTGTCGAGCGGGCTCGGGCCATCGCTCGCCAGTCGGTACCAGCCGGCGGTGGCGATCATCGCCGCATTGTCCGTGCACATCGCCCGGCTCGGGAGGAATCCTCTCACGCCATCCTTGGCGCAGGCGCCGAGCAGCTCCTCGCGCAGCAGCGAGTTGGCGGCCACTCCCCCGCCTAGCACGATGCCCTTGGCGCCAACGCGCTGCGCAGCCCTCCGCGTCTTGCTGACGAGCACGTCGACGACCGCCATCTGGAACGAGGCGGCGACGTCGGCCGATGACACGTCAGGGTGTTTGCGTACGTAGTTGACGACCGCCGTCTTGAGTCCGCTGAAGCTGAAGTCGAGGTTGTCCGGGTCGTCGCTCATCGCCCTCGGGAAGCGCACGAGCTCGGGGTCGCCGTTGAGCGCTGCGGCGTCGATCGCCGGGCCACCGGGAAACCCGAGATCGAGGAAGCGGGCCACCTTGTCGAACGCCTCGCCGGCGGCGTCGTCGATCGTCTGGCCGAGCATGCCGTAGCGACCGTGGTCCTGCATCTCGACCAGCAGCGTGTGCCCGCCCGACACGAGCAGCACGACGAGTGGGAACTCGAGCGTCGGGTCTTCGAGAAACGCCGAATAGAGGTGCGCCTCGAGGTGGTTGACGGCGACGAACGGTTTGTCCCACGCCAGCGCCAGTGCCTTGGCAGCGGACACGCCGATCAACAGCGCACCGATCAATCCTGGGCCGTACGTGCAGGCGACGGCGTCGATCCGATCGTCGTCGATACCAGCCTCCACGATCGCCCGCGCGATGACCGGGTTGAGCGCTTCGAGGTGAGCGCGACTGGCGATCTCCGGCACGACGCCGCCGAAGTCGGCGTGAACCTCGACCTGGCTCGCCACCACGGTCGAGATCACGTCGTTGCCGCCCATCACGAGCGCCGCCGCGGTCTCGTCGCAGCTGGTCTCTATGCCGAGCACCATGGTCGAGGCGTCGACGGTCATGCCGCCCCTCCAGATGCGAGATCATGCGCAGCGAGCGACGCCAACCGTTCGGCGTAAGCCGCACCCTGGATGTCGTGGCACCACATCACGATCGCGTCCTCGGTGTTCTCGTAGTACCGCTTGCGCACGCCTGCCGGCGCGAAGCCGAACTGACGGTACAGCTCCTGCGCGGCATTGTTCGAGGCTCGCACCTCGAGCGTCCACGCCGTGCACCCGCGCCCGATCGCGGTCGACGCCAGGTTCGTCATCAGGCGCGTGCCGACACCGAGCCGTCGGGACTCCGGCGCCACGACGATGTTGGTGACGTGCGCTTGATCGCCGTCCGGGTCGTGCACGAACCACAAGCCGCCATACCCGACGACGCGGCGGCGGCGCGTGCGGTCGCGGGCGACCACGTAATAGCGGTTGCCCGATGCGACCTGGCGCAACTCGCTCTCGAAGACCGCGCGCGACCACGGCTTCGGATAGGCGCCCTGCTCGATCGGCAGCACGTCGCGTAGGTGCCGGATATGGAACGGCTCGATCGTCACTGCGCCGGGCGGGTCGCCCTCGAACGGCGTCAACAACCGCGAAAGCACGCTCACCGGTGTTCGCTCCGCTCTGTCACGGCCGCGCTCCACGAACCGCCCAGTTGATCTGAGCGTCTGGGGGGCGCAGATAGATCGGCGCGATCTCGTCGGGCCGCACCCACTCCTCGCGCAGGGCGCGGGCGTGGGCCAGCAGTACCAGCATCCCAACCGATGGATACGTCGGGCCGGTTATCTCGCAGCGGTAGCCCTCGGTGATCTCGTCGTGGTAGCGATCGGCGCCGTCGCCCACACACAGCACGTCCTGGCTGCGCGCCAGCAGGTCGCCGACGAGGTCGTCGACGGGCCCGACCGTGGGCGGGCTGACCTGTTGCACGCCGCCCGGCACCGGTCGGTACATCGCCCAGAACACCTCGCTCTTGCGGGCGTCGATGACGGGCACGACCACGCGGTCGGCGTGCCTGCAGCTGAAGGCGAGCAGGTCGAGCGACGGGATGCCGATCATCGGCACGCGCAACGCTTGCGCCAGCGCCTTGCCAGCGGCAAGACCGACCCGCATTCCGGTGAACAATCCGGGGCCGACGTCGACGGCGATGCACCCGATCTCGCACAGCTCGATGCCGGACTGGTGGCACACGAACTCGATTGCGGGCGTCAGCGTCTCGGCGTGGCGCCGGCCTCTGGCGACCTCGAACGTTGCGATCACGCCCTCGTGCCCACCGATCGCGACGCCCACCTGCTCGGTGGCGGTCTCGATGCCCAGGATCAGCATGGCCGCCTCAGCATCGGAACCCCTCCAGGGCGCGTGTGATTCGGTCCCAACGGGCGGACCACGCGGCGCCGACTGCCCGCAGTTCGATCTCACGCGAGCCGGCGTCGCCGAACTCGTCCTCTGACGGCTCCTCAGGGACGTCGGCAACAGTGAGGTCGTCGTCGTCGACCTGGTGGAGCCGCACCTCGAGGTGATCGCCCAACGCCGAACCCGCAACGTCGCCCCATTCGACGAGCACGATTCCGTTGAAGGCGGCCAGTTCGGGGAGCGCCAGGTCGTCGATGTCGCTCGTACGGTCGAGCCTGTAGATGTCGGCGTGATGCAGGGTGAGCCGGTGCGGCAGCGGATAGCTGTGCACGAGCGTGAACGTCGGCGACGTGATGGGCTCGGTGACACCGAGCGCGCGACCGAAGCCCTGCGCGAACGCGGTCTTGCCGGAACCCATGTCGCCGGAGAGCACGATCACGTCACCGGCCCGCGCGACACCAGCGATCGCCGCCGCGACCGCGTGCGTACCGGACAGATCGTCGACCCTCAGCAACATGACAGGTGGAGATGCTAGGGACTGCGTGAAGGGCGGAGAACCCGTGGCACTCGGCTGCTGATCCCGCACACGATCTCGTACCCGATGGTGTCGAGGCGCTGCGCCCATTCTTCGGTGCGGATCGTGTGCTCCCCCTGGCGACCGATCAGCACGACCTCGTCGCCGACTTGGACATCGGCATCACCGACGTCGACCATCAGTTGATCCATCGTCACGACGCCCACGATCGCACATCGGCGTCCGCCGATCAGCACGTCCGCGCCGGGCCGGTCAGACAGCGTGCCCAGCCGCCGCGGCACGCCGTCGGCGTAGCCGATCGGAACGGTGGCCACCGTGGTGTCACGTTCGAAAGCGTGCCGCCATCCGTACGAGATGCGCGTGCCGGCCGCGACACGCTTGACGAGCGACACCCGCGCCCTCAGGCTCAGAACCGGACGCAGGTCGCGGGTGAGGTGGTCGACCCCGGGGCCCGGCGAGATGCCGTAGATCGCGATCCCGGCGCGCACCATGTCGAAGCGACTCGCCGGATGGGCCAGGGCGCCCGCCGAGTTGGCGGCGTGCGTGCCCACGGGCCGCAGGCCACGCTCGTCGAGTTCGTCGAGCACACTTGCGAACGAATCGAGTTGCGCGGCGTTCGCCGGCGACGTCGGGTCGTCGGCGCACGCCAGGTGCGTGTAGACCGCGGCAACGCGTACGTGCGGCTCGAACTGGCGAGCGTGGGCGACCAGCGCGGCCGCGTCCGCTGGCTTGGCACCGACACGTTGCATGCCCGTGTCGACATTGACGTGCACATCACAGGGGGACGCTTTCGATGCCACCGCCGCGACCGCGTCGACGTACGCAGTGGAATACACCGTCGGAGTGAGGCCTGCCGCCAGCATGTCGCCGACCTGCTCCGCGGGCTGCTCGCTCAACACGAGGATCGGAGCATCGATGCCGGCCTGCCGCAGCTCGACTCCCTCCTGTGCGAGCGCGACGCACAGGCCGGCGGCGCCCGAACTCAGCGCCTGGGCGGCGACCGCGGGAGCACCATGGCCATACCCGTCGGCCTTCACCACCGCCCACACCGCAGCCGGTGCAACGATGTCGCGGATCATCCGGACGTTGTGGTCGAGAGCGTGCAGATCGACCTCGGCCCAAGCCCAGCGACGACCGTTCACGCGCTGCCGATCGGATCGACCGACCCGAACGCCACAATCGTCGTGCTTACGAGGTGCGCGGCGAAGCGTGTCATCCCGGTACCGCCGACACGTCGAACCCGAGCGCAGCCAGTGTTGCCCGGTCGGCGACACCCGACACCGACAAGCCGTTGTTGCCCTGGAAGGCGCGGACGGCGTCGGTGGTGACCGAGCCGAACTGGCCGTCGACAGCCGACAGCAAGCCGAAGCGTTGCAACCGCACCTGCAGCGCCGATACGTCGCTGCCGCCCATCCCCGAACTGAGCACGCGGGTGATCTGGATGACATGGCCGTCGAACCGGCACTCCATGCGGCGCTCCTCGCCGATCTCGTAGCAGAGCACGCCGTCCGTGCCGATCGGGTAGAGCGCGGCGATGTCGGCGATCGGTCCGGTGACGTCGGGGTCAGGGCACGGGTTCTGCGGCGGAGCGCCCGGTGTGATCGGCATCGGGCACGGACGCGCCTCGAGGAACGCCATCTTGCGGCTCAGGTAATCCGATGCCGCCCATGCGCCGATCTGGCGGTAGTGAACGCCGTCGGTGAGGAACCACTCCTGCTTGTGCGCGGTGTAGGAGTTCCAGTCGGCGAGCATGACATCCGGGTACGCACCGCTGGCGAGCAGGTCGCGCAGGATCTGGTTGCTCTGCGCGAATGTGATGTGGTTGCCGACGGAGCCCGGCGCGACGTAGTCGACGTTGGACCGCAGCGTCCACCAGACGATTCTCTTGTAACCGAGCTGGCGGGCGCGCTGCACGATGTTCTGGACCGACATCGCCATCGTCGAGCTGCCCTCGTTGTAGCCCGTGGCGACGACCAGAATCTTGTACTTGCGCCCATGCTGGGCGAGCGCTTCGTACACGTTGAGCGGCGTGCGCCCCTCACGCCCGCGGCAGGAAGCAAGGTACAACCGCCGACACGACTCGAGATCGAGCGTGTGCTCGAATCCGATCACCGCGTTGTCCGCACCCGGAACCCAGCGCAGCGCGGAGATCGCCGAGTCGCCGATGACGATCGCCGGAGTTGGTGGATCGACTCGCACCGCGACGCGAGTCGGCACGTCGGCGGCGCCGTTGATCGACCCCGCCGCGTAGGAGGCGCCGGCAGTGGCAAGGACGGCGAACGCGCCGAGACCGAGGATGACGTTGCGAATCTTGATCATCGAGCCAGGCTGTTCAGGACGTGGGGAATCGCCGAGATCAGATCACCCGCCACGAGCCCCAGCGGTGCCAGCTTGGCACCGGCGCAGGCATGTAACCATGCACCTCCGGCGGCCGCCTCGATCGGCGGCGCCCCCATCGCCAACAACGCGCCGATGATGCCGGCGAGCACGTCGCCGGTTCCTGCGGTCGCGAGGCGCGCATCGCCGTCGACGATGAAGTACGTGCGGCGCCCGGGTTCGGCCACGATCGTCGACGGCCCTTTGAGCAGCACGACACACCCGGTGGTGTCGGCGAGCCGGCGGACATCGGCCACCCGATCGGCGCGCGGGGGCATTCCCGTGAGGCGCGCGAACTCGCCCTCGTGGGGGGTCAGCACTGTCGCCGCGGGACGATCGCCCAGCGCAGCAAGACCACCGGTGTCGTCGCTGCCGATAGCGAACAAGCCGTCGCCGTCGACGACGGTCGGCAGCCCGGCGAGAGCGACCGTTCGCACAACGGCGTCGATCGTTGCCGCCTCACGACCGAGCCCGGGGCCGATGACGAGCGCCCCGAAGCGGTCGATGTCGGAGAGCACCTCGGCACTCCAGTCGACGTGCGCCAGCTGGCGGGTGACGACTTCGGCCGGGTAGCGCTCGGCGAGCTCCGCCTCGGCGACGCCCGGCGACGACGCCACGATCATCCCGGAACCGGTGCGCTGGGCGGCGCCTGCAGCCAGCGACGCGGCGCCCGTCATGCCCGGACTTCCGGCGACCAGCCTCACCGCGTGACGCCACTTGTGCGCGTCACGCTCCCGATGAGGCATCCACCTGGCGACATCACTCGCTTCCACGACCCACGCGGACGCCGTCA
>DASQTR010000135.1:0-4224 GCA_035641795.1 Ilumatobacter sp. | reverse complement strand
GACGCGCAGCACGTGCCGACCACGCGCCGGAGCCCGTTGACGATGGGATCGCGGATCTCGTCGGGCATCGGGATCTGGCGCACGAGCACCGGATCGCTGCGGTCCTCGAAGATCGTGCCCTTCGAGAAGTCGACGAGTCCGATGTCGAGGTCGGGCACCCCCGGGTTCCAGATCGCCTGCACGATCTTGGGTTGCAGCACGAAGCCGCGGTTGGCGAGCGCCGCGTAACCGGTGGTGAGCTGCATCGGTGTCGCCGAGAGCAGACCCTGCCCGATTGCGAACTGCACGTTGTCGCCGGGGTAGTAGGCCTGGCCTTCCTCCTCGCTGATCACCCCGAGGTCGGCGTAGCGCGCCTTGAGCGCGCGATCGGGAACGGTGCCGTCGAACTCGAACGGCAGCTCGACGCCGGTGTCGGCGCCGAACCCGAATTCTCGGACCTGCTCCTGCAACACCGGATTGAAGTCGTTGCGGACCATGATCAGCTCGCCGATGCGGTAGAAGAAGGCGTCGGACGACACGGCGAGCGCGTCCTCGACGTTGACCCAGCCGTACTTGCACGGCGCCTGCGTGCCTGCGCACGTGGCGTTCTTGAACTCGCAGCGCACGAGCCCGGCGCGGCATTGGGCGAGGTCGACCGAGTCTTCGGTGAGCGTGTACGAGCCGGTGTCGTGGTAGTAGTCGCCAGACGACATGAGCCCCGTGTTGAGAGCGGCGAACGCCGTGAACGGCTTGAACGCCGAGCCGAGGTTGTAGCGCCCTTGCACGGCGCGGTTGACGAGGATCGACTGATCGGGGTCGATGGGCGTGCCGTCTGCATTCTCGGTCGGGAAGATCTGCGTGAACTTCGCGCTCGACAGCCCGGCCTCGAACCAGCGGTTGTCGAACGTCGGGTAGCTCGCCATCGCGATGATGCTGCCGTCGGTGTAGTCCATGATGACTTCGGACGCCGCCGGCGCCTTGTAGTACAGCTCGTCGGGCAGCGCCGGCGCCATCTTCTCGATCTGGCCGTTCGGCTTGCGGACCTTCGGGTTGGGTGCGAGCTGCGTGCGCCGCGCTCTCAGCGTGGTCTCGAGCGCCTGCTCGGCGTACTGCTGGTAGTCGAGGTCGATCGTGAGCTGCACGTCGAAGCCGTTGATCGGCGGGACGTCCTCGATCAGCCGCACCGGCCGGTTGGCGGCGTCGACCTCGAACACCTGGCGGCCCCACGTGCCGTGCAGCACCGACTCCATGCTCTTCTCGACGCCGAACTGGCCCACACGCTCGTTGAGCAGGTAGCCGAAGTCGCGGAACTCGTCGTCCCATTGGCCCTCCGTGATCGCCCCCATGTAGCCGATCACGTGCGAGGCGTGCGGTGCGTACGGGTAGACGCGCTTCCACTGCGTGAGGATGTGCAGCCCGGGGAAGTCCTCGGAGCGCTCGAGCAGCGCCGCCGCCGTCGGCTCGTCGATCCCCTGCTTGACGGGCATCGGCAGGAACGGGCTGTCGATCTGCGACTGGAACCGCGCCTCCATGTCCTCGATCGGCACGTCGACCCAGGCCGACAGTCGGCGGAAGATCTCCAGTCGGTCGGTGCGCTTGCGCAGCTGCTGCCAGTCGACGGCGACGGTCAGGATGCGCTGGTTGTCGGCCAGGATGCGTCCGTCGACATCGAAGATGCGGCCGCGCTCCGGCGGCACGCGCACGGTGCGCGTGCGGGCGATCGTCGACATCTCCTGCAGCTCGTCGGCCTTGACCGTCTGCAGGAACCAGAGCCGGACACCGATCAACGAGAAGAGGATCAGTCCCACCAGGCCGAGCACGCCCAGGCGCGTAGCGCGCCGGTCAATCGCCATGGCGGCAGTCTCGCGTTCCTTGCAGTCTCGTTACAGTCATGTCACTCATCGGCCGGGAGCTTCCATTCCGGCCGGCCGAGCCTGAGCGCCCAGCGGCTGACGGGCACCAGGGCGATGCTGGCGATCGCCGCCGCCAGGGCGACGACCGGGATGATCTTGGACATCTCGGGCACGAACGCGTCCTGCTCCCCGATGAAGCGCCGCACCACGGGCACCGACGCCTCGCCCGCCGCGGCACCGACGCCCACGAAGATCGCCGCCAACCACCACGTCGTGTCGATGCGCACCACGTCGCACCAGCCGGCGATGTAGCCGGCGAGGCCCATCGTGATCGACGACGACCCGAGCGGCGTGCCCACCGCGAGGTCGAACATGAGACCCAGCACGAACCCGGTGATCGCGCCCCGTTCGGGCCCACCGGCGGCACCCGCCGAGGCGGCGAACGCCATCAGCAGTTGGATGATGACGCCGAACGGCTTCATCTCCACGAACAGCGTCTGCTGCAGCGCCAGCAGCGCCATCCCGATGGGGATGACGCGGGTGAGCGAACTGTTCAGCACCGCCCCGAACATCAGGGCTCACTGGATCGCAGACGCCTCGCGAGGCGCGGTGTAGAGGATCACGGTCACGAAGTTGAGGCGGTCGAGGTCGGCGTTGAGATCGACCTCGAGCTGCAGGCCCTCGACCCCTGTGCCGGCGATCACGTTGGCGACGCGGCCGATCGGGATGTTCGGCGGGGCGAGGCTGTCGCTGCCTCCGGCGGTCAGCACGGAGTCGCCCTCGGCGACGCGGCCGAACAGCGGCGAGTCGGCGATGAAGCTCACCCGCGGCAGACGGTCGCCGCCGAACCCGTCGAGCACACCGGTCTCGCGCGTCACCTCGATCGGCGCCAGCGTCGTCGTGGTCGTGGTCGTCGAGGTCGATGTCGTCGTCGTGCCCGTATCGGAGACACCTGGAGCCACCGATCCGTCGTCGGGCACGCTCGTCGACGACGGCGGAAGAGTGGTCGTGGTCGTCGTCGACGTGGTGGTCGTTACGTCGTCGATCGCCAGCCCGCTCGGCACCGTGGCTGGCGCAGTGGTCGACGGCGTCGGGTCGACCTCGGCGATCACCTTGACCGGCACGTGGTAGAGCGGGTCGGTGACGAGCATCACGATGCTCGTCTCCGGCGAGACGTTGGTGATCTTGCCGACGAGACCGGCGTCGTTGACGACCGGCATGCCGACGCGCAGGCTGTCGATCGAGCCGCAGTCGATCTCGACGCGTTGATCGAAGTTGCTCGGCGACGACCCGATCACCTGACACGTCTTGGGCTCGAGCGACGCCAGCGACTCGAGGTTGAGCGCGGCACGCAACTCGAAGTTCTCCTGCAGCGCAGCTTGCGCGGCCACCTGGTCGCTGCGTTGCGTGTCGATCTGTTGCTGCAGGCGGGCGTTCTCGCGCTCGAGGTCGTCGACCTTGGTCATGCCGTCCCAGACGCGGGTGACCGGACGCGTCACCACCTCGCCGGCGATCTCGAACGGTCGCATCGCGTACCCGAAGCCCGACCGCGCGGCGTTGAAGACTGCGTTGCCGCGCAGGTCGAGCGTGATCAAGAGGATGGACGACAGCAACAAGATGACCATGGTGCGACGCCGTCCGGCGGAATAGATCGCCATCGGGCGCCTCGGATCAGTCGTCGCCGCCGAGCGACATCAGCCCCCGCATCGCGTCGATGTTCTCCAGCGCTCTCCCCGACCCGATGACGACGCTGTAGAGCGGCTCGGGCGCGACCCTGATCGGCATTCCTGTCTCGTGTGCCAGCCGCTGGTCGAGCCCGCCGAGCAGCGCCCCGCCACCGGTGAGCATGATGCCGTCCTCCATGATGTCGGCGGCCAGTTCGGGTGGCGTCTTGTCGAGCGTCGTCTTGACGGCGTCGATGATGGCGTTGACCGGCTCGGCGAGCGACTCGCGCACGTGCTCGGTGGTGAGCTGGATCGTGCGCGGCAGGCCCGACACGAGATCGCGGCCACGGATGTCGGCGGTCAGTTCGTCTTCCATCGGCCAGGCGGAGCCCATCTGAATCTTGATCTCCTCGGCGGTGCGGTCGCCGATGGCCAGCGAGTATTCCTTCTTGACGTACTGCAGCACGGCGTCGTCGAGCTCGTCGCCGGCGACGCGCACGGACTGGGCGGTGACGATGCCGCCGAGCGAGATCACGGCGACCTCGGTGGTGCCGCCGCCGATGTCGACGATCATGTTGCCCGACGGTTCGTGGACCGGGAGGTCGGCGCCGATCGCGGCCGCCATCGGCTCTTCGATGATGTGCACGGGCTTGCGGGCGCCGGCGTACTCGGCCGCATCCTGCACGGCGCGCTGCTCGACCCCGGTGATGCCTGACGGAACGCAGATC
>DASQTR010000134.1:0-6464 GCA_035641795.1 Ilumatobacter sp. | reverse complement strand
GCCGCCGGTGAGGTAGGCCTCGTCGTCCGGGTGCGCCCAGACCCCCAGCAGCGTCCTGTTCATGCGATTGCCTCCGTGGGGGCTGCGCCCCCAGACCCCATCCCGTGCGGCTCGCTGGCGCTCGCTCGTCCGGGCGTCGTTCGCTCGCTGCGCTCGCTCACGCCACAGCCTCCGCTTCGAACGAGCTGAGCAACTGCAGCTCGGCGTTCATCGACGCGCTCAGTCGGATCAACAAGTCCGAGATCTCGGCTTCGTCCCACTGCTGACTGGCGATGCGGTCAGTGATGTCGAACAGGTCATCGCTGATACGGTCCCGCGTCGATTGGTAGTCCGCGAGCGCATCGAGCGAGGCGCCGCCGCGCCAGCCGTCGGCCACCGCACGAGCCAGCAGCTCGGCGTCGCGCAGTGCGTCGGTGAGGCCATGGGCGCTGATCGGGTCTTTGAAGTAGCCGGCATCGCCCACCAGCGCCCAGCCGCGGCCGAAGGACGTGCGCATGTAGCCGTTGTGGCCGCTCCACATGCGCGCTCCCTTCGGGGGCGTCCCGCGGCGGACTCGATCCCAGACCTCTGGGGCGCTAGCGGCCAGTACCCGCTCGATCACGTCGACGCCGCCGCGTCCGAGCCGTGCCGGCTGGCCGCCCACGAACACGCACGCCTGACCGTTGTTCGTGGGGATCACTCCGGCGAAGGCATCCGGGCGGAACACCCACTCGAAACCGTCGGTCGCCACGTCCGACCAGTATCCGTACACGGAGGCGCCGGTGTGCTGACCCACGCGCGTATACGGGGCGTCCACGTTGCGAGCCACGGTCGAGCGGATGCCGTCGGCACCGATCACGAGCGGCGCGAAGAGCTCGACGCCGTGGCCGTCCTCGGTCGTGGCGTGGACGCCCACCACGCGATCGGCGCGCCAGAGCAGGCGGTTGACCGACGTGCCGTGGTGGACAGCCGCACCGGCGTCGGCGGCGGCCCTCACGAGCGTCGGGTCGAGCACCGTGCGGCGCGGCGCGTAGAGCGCGTCCACGCCGGGGGAGGACCTGATGTCGATCACCACGCGGGCATCGCTGTACGCGAACGTGGTGCGCTTGACGGCCGGCGTCCCGGCAGCCACGAGCTCGTCGAGCAGCCCCCATCGCGACAGCTGCAGTATCCCGCCGCGCATGATGGCGTGAGTCGAAAGGGTGTCGGCGCCGAGCGCGCCGCGCTCGATGACGAGCACGTCGAGGCCGCGGCGGGCGAGAAGCAAGGCGGTGGCGGCGCCGGCGGCGCGGCCACCGACGACGATCACGTCGTAGGAGGACCCGCTCTGCAGGGCGTGCTGGATGTGGTGCTGGAACATGTCGGTCTTCACTTGTGTGGGTCTTCAGGTGTGTGTTGGCCTGGATACGGATGCGAGCAGCTCGCGGTGGGCGGGCGTGGCGGTGATGTGCTGGGCGACGGCGAGCGCGTCGCGCCCGACGCCGTCGATGAAGTTCGAGTTGCGGTAGTGCTGGAAGCGCTGGCCGAGCACGTACACGCCTGGGACCTGCGTGATGCCCCGGTACTGGGCGATCTCGCCGCGCTGGTCGAGGATCGGCAGCTCCAGCCAGTCGTAACGGCGCCGGTAGCCGGTGGCCCACACGATCGAGGTGATGCCGGCCGAGTGGAGATCGAGGGAGTCGACGGGGGAAACCGGAGCCACGCGTCCTGGCCGGTCGGGGGCGAGCATCTCGGTGGTCAGCGACAGTCGATCGATCGCATCGTCGACGCGGTCGAGGACACGGTGCATGCGGCGGTCGGTGTCGGCCACGACCGCGTTGAGGTTGGACGCGAACGTTGCGCGCCCGCCGTCGATCGCCTGCAGGCGTCCGACGAGGCGCACGCCGAGCGCCTGGAGCGTCGCCAGGTCGAGCGTCGACCCCTCGGGGGAGCCGACCAGCTGGAGCGACGGTTCGCGTCGGGCGGCGAGGCGATCGCCGACCTCGTCGATCGTGCGGTCGAGGGTGCCGAGCAGATCGAGCCACCAATAGGAGTCCATGCCGCGGTACGAGCGCGGCATCCTGCTGTGGGTGCCGACCGCCAACGTCACCGGCCGCCCGCTGCGATGGAGCTCCTGGGCAAGCTGCACGCCCGTCGCCGACGCACCGACCACGAGCACACCGCCGGCCGGTAGGTCGTCGGGGTTCTTGTAGGTACTGGGCACGACCTGGTTGATGCGGATCGAGACGTTCGCCGCCGTCGCCGGTACGGCGTCCTGATCGCACCAGCCGGTGGCGATCACGACGTTGCGGGCGAGGAAGGGGCCGTCGTCGGTGTCCACGACGAACAGGTCGCCGCAAGGGGCGACGCGCGCGACGGCGGTGAAGTCGCGCACAGGCGCATCGAAGGACTCTGCGTAGTTCTCGAAGAAACCGGCGACCTCGCCGGCGGTCATGAAGCCGTCCTGGTCGGGCCCTTCGTACGCGTGTCCCGGTAGGCGGGTCATCCAGTTGGGTGTCAGTAGCCGCATTGAGTCCCAGCGCTGGCTGCGCCAGCGTTCGGCCACGCGGCCGCGCTCCAGCACGAGATGGTCACGGCCGAGCGTCGTGAGGCAGCGACTGAGCGCGAGCCCGGCCTGGCCGCCACCGATGATCATCGTGTTCGTCGTACGCATGGTGGGATCCCGTCGATCCGGCCACTCGCCCGGTGTCAGACACCCTTCGGGTGTCTGACACCAGTTGGTAGTGGCGTGTGATCAGCCGGCCTGGACCTCGATCTCCACGGGAACGCCGTTGGTGACGATGTCGTAGACCGCCGAGCGCGCACGCGACTGCTCGACGACCTTGCGCAGCTTCTCGGGGTCGTCGCCGGTGAGCTTGAAGCTGACCTTGATGCCCTGGAAGCCGTTGCGGACACCCTCACCCAACCCGAGGATCCCGAGCAGGTCGATGTCACCTTCGACGGTCGACTCGACCGACGTGAGGTTGATCTTGCGGGCGGCGGCGATGTTGGCGATACCGGCCGTCAGGCAGGCGGCGAGCGCGTGCAGCACGTACTCGACCGGGGTCGGGCCGTTGTCGGCACCCACCAGCACGGCCGGGTGGTCGACGTCGAAGACGTGCACGTTCTTGTGCTCCATCTCCTGGCCGGCACCATAGAAGCCGCTGATCGTGCCCTTGCTGTGCGTGCCGCTGACCCAGGTGTTGCTGGCGCGGAACTGGAACTTGGCGATGTCGTTGTTGCCCTTGACGGCGTCGAGCGTGGCGAACAACGTGGCGGTGTCAACCCCGTTGCGGATGGGGCTGTCGGTGGTGGTGGACATTTCTCTCCTTCGCATGTAGCCCGCCGATCGGCGAGTCGTGGCGAGGGTAGGAAGAGCGCCTTCCCCGGCCCTTCCCAAGGCGTCCCGGCGCGCGAAGTCATCGGGGAAGGCGGCGGGAAGCGTCGTCGGTCACTGTTGCGGCATGAGCTTCGACAACGCCTTCTTCACGCCCACGTACTACGTGATCGCAGCGGAGCACCAGCTGCGTGTGCGCACCTCGCAATCCGGTCAGGCACCACGCCGCGAGCGCCGATCAAAACGCCGGTTCGCTTGATCTTGCATTGTAATCATGTAATCTAAGCCGCATGACGAACACGACGCCCGCCGAAGTGACCGCTTGGCTCACCAACCGCCTCCCCGACGACTGGCGTGCCGCCGGCGGCCCAGACATCACGGTCGACCGCGAGGAGATCGTGGCGCTGCTCGCGGTTCCCGAACCGGAGATCACCGATCAGTCGACCGCGGCGGCAGCCGTCGACGGACGTATCGCCGGCTTCCGGGACGAAACGCGCGACCGGCGGATCTCGATCGCGCTCGAGGCCGAGGCCCTGTTCGAGCGCAAGGTGTCGTGGGGCGCGCGCTGCGGCGAGCGCACGGCGATGTTCACCCATCTCGCGGCGCCGGTGATGACGCGCTTGCGCCAGCCCGAGCGGCTCGTGCTCGACACGCTCGTCGCAGGCGGCGTCGCTCGCTCGCGATCCGACGCGCTGGCCTGGTGCGTGCGCCTGGTGGGCCAGCACACCGGCGACTGGCTCGACGAGTTGCGGACCGCGCTGCAAGACGTCGACCGCATCAGGGCGCAGGGCCCCGAAGCCGGCTAGACCGCGAAGTCGTACGATTCGGCAAGGGCCAGTCGCTCACCGGAGTAGCCATTTCTCGTAACGGTGACAAGGCACGACGGCCGGACCGGACGCCGTTTCGGTCTCACGGTCGGCGGCGCCCGTGTCACGCCAGCCGCGCCGTGCGTAGAACGCTCGGGCGCGGGCGTTGCCGGTGACGACCTCGAGCCATGCGGTGTCGAACCGATCCGCGATCTCCCGCTCGGCGCGGGCGAGCAGGAGACCGGCGATGCCAGAGCCCCGTCCGCGGCCGTCGACGAACAGCAGATCGAGCTCATCTTCGTCCACCGTGACGAAGCCGACGATGCCGGTTAAGTCCTCGGCGACGATGGTCCTGGCGATCACCTCGGGTGCGCGGCCGGCGAAGTACTGAAGCGGGCGATCGACGACCAGACGCGGCGGGACGTGCGCGTCGTGGGCGTCGTGCCACGCGGCGTGCCAGACCCCGGCGATCGCCTCGGCATCGGAGTCGATGGCCCGCCGCAGCCGTGGCGGAGTCATGGAGTGATGCTCGCACGGGAATGTCGTCCGCGGTAGAAGTGTTGTGATGTTTGCGCGCGCAACCATCGCGCAACTTCTCATACGACTGGAATAGCAGGACCAGATGCCACAGCAACGCGAACTCGAGCTCGGTCTAGACACCTTCGGCGACATCACGCTCGACGATGACGGTCGCCGCCTGCCGGAGTCGCAGGTCATCCGCAACGTGATCGAGGAGGCGGTCCTCGCCGACCAGGTCGGCGCCGACTTCTTCGGCGTCGGCGAGCACCACCGCGACGACTTCGCGATCTCTGCACCGGAGGTGGCCTTGGCGGCGATCGCCGGCCGCACCGATCGCATCCGGCTCGGGTCGGCAGTGACCGTGCTCAGCTCGGACGATCCCGTGCGCGTGTTCCAACGCTTCGCGACGCTCGACGCCGCGTCGAATGGCCGCGCCGAGGTCATCCTCGGCCGCGGGTCGTTCGTCGAGTCGTTCCCGTTGTTCGGGTACGACCTGGCCGACTACGAGACGCTGTTCGAGGAGAAGCTCGAGCTGTTCGTGCAACTGTTGCGGGAGCAGCCGGTGAGTTGGTCCGGCACGACCCGCGCGGCGATCGACGGTCTGCAGGTCTACCCGCGCACCGACTCGGGTTCGCTGACGACGTGGGTGGGCGTCGGCGGCAGCCCGCGCTCGGTGGTCCGCGCCGCCCAGCACGGGCTTCCACTGATGATCGCCATCATCGGTGGTGAGAGCGAGCGCTTCGCCCCCTTCGTCGACCTTTACCAGCGTGCTCTGTCCGAGTTCGGGTCTCCGTCGCTGCCCGTCGGTGTGCACTCGCCCGGGCACATCGCTCCCACCGACGAGGAGGCGCGTGACCAGCTGTGGCCGCACATGAAGAAGATGCGCGACCGGATCGGCGCCGAACGCGGGTGGGGCCCGATGACGCGGCGGGAGTTCGATCAGCAGGCCGGTCCACGTGGTGCCTTGTATGTCGGGTCTCCGGAGACGGTGGCGCGCAAGCTGGCAACGACCGCCACGACGCTCGGCCTCAGCCGGTTCGACCTGAAGTACAGCGCAGGTGAGCTGCCCCACGCGGCGATGATGCGAAGCATCGAGCTCTACGGCACAGAGGTCATCCCGCGTGTGCGTGAGCTGTTGGCAGATGATCCGGAGGACGCGCGGCGGGCCACGTTGACCAGCGCCTGATCGGGTCGCTCCTGCGCCCCAAGTGGGCGTCAAGGCGCTTGCAAGCCGTCGCTGTCAGCGTGTGCTGCATGACGCAGACCGAAATCCCCACCCTCGAAGACATCGACAGCGCGTTCGCTGCGCTCGTCCTGCCTGCGGACCAGCTCGGAGGGCTCGACCGGCTCGACGTGGGAGAACCGTCGCCGGCGGCCGCCGACCTGACCGGCTACCTCGCGATCCATCAGGCGATGCGCGTCGCCAACGATCAGTTGGTACGCGGGATCGGCACGGCTCGTCTGGCGGACCCGGAGCGGGCCGCCGCCCTCGGCCGCTGGTTCCGCGGCTACAGCGACGAGCTGCGGACGCACCACCACATCGAGGACGACATCATGTTCCCCGAGCTCGCAAGTCGCGTGCCGGCGTACGCCGAGTACTCGGACGCATTGGCCGACGACCACGATCACCTCGACCGGCTGATCGACGCCTTACGCGGTGCGCTTGCGACCTGGGCGCAGCACACGTCCGACAGCGACGAGGCCCGGGACGCCCGGTACACGGCACTCGACCTCGCCGTCGAGCTGCGCGACTTGCTCGAGGAGCACCTGGCGATCGAGGACGCCGACGTGCTGCCCATGATCAAGCGTCACTTCAGCGCCGACGAGTACGTCGCGTTGGAGAA
>DASQTR010000133.1:0-3084 GCA_035641795.1 Ilumatobacter sp. | reverse complement strand
GCCGGCGAGCGTCGCCGCGATGGCGGCGACGATCGCACCCCGCGCGGCATCGGAGCCGCCGATCTCCAGAGCGCTGATCGCTTCGAGGTCGACGTACACGTCACGTCCGCTGTCATCGACCCCGAGTTGCACGAGGGCCGGACACGGCGCGTTGACCCGTCTCGCATCGGCGGCGATGGTCTCGAGCGCAACGGACGGCGGCAGCGTCCACCGATCGCCGGCGCCGCGCCACATCGCCGGCAGCACCACCGGGCCCGACGAGACGATCTCGATCGTGCCGTCCCCGCCCGCGAAGGCTGCGAGCAGGCGTCGCCCGCCCTCGACGAGCGGCACCGTCGCCGCACGGATCGCGAGATCGACCCGTGCCACGCCCTCGCCGGCGGTGACGTTGCGCAGCTCGTGCTCGAGCGACTCGGCGCGTTGTACCGCCTGCGGGAGCCGCGCCCGCGGCGGCGCCTCACGCAGCCGGCGCCGTCGCCGCACGGCCACCAGCGTCAACACGCCGCCGACGAGCATCGCCGCGCGTCGAATGGTGAGCAACTGCGGCGACGAGTCGTCGATTGCGACGGCCTGTGTCGCGGCGGCCGCTCCGTCGACACCGGCGATGTCGTCGCTTGTTCCTGGCGCGGCCGCCCACACGTTCTCGGGCCCGGCTGCACCGTCGTTGTGGTCGAGCAGTGCCGGCGCGACGTTTTCGGTCCTAGGAACGGTGATGGTCTCGCCCGCCGGCGCGGCATCGACGTGGTGGGCGTCGTGGTCGACGACGGCGGGCGTCGACACGGGCGCGGTCGGTTCCTGCCGGTCGATCGCGAGCGGTGCCTCGGCATCGACGTGATGCGAGTCGTCGTCGTCGACCGAGGGCCCCGGCACGACCAGATCCCAGCCGGGTCGCAGGAGCGCGGGGTCGACGAGGGTGCGTCCGTCGTCGAACGTGCGGCCGGAGTTGGCGTCGAACAGCTCCGGCCACAGGCGGGAGTCGCCCAGCTCGTCGTCGGCGATCGACCACAACGACTCGCCCGGCAGCACCGTGTGCGACGTGGCAGACGGCGTCGTCACGCCACCCGCCTCGGCGTCGACGGCGGGTAGCTGCAACACCCAACCGACGTCGATCAGTCCCGGGTTGGTGAAGCGTTGGCCGGCGCTCATCTCACGTCCGAGGTTGAGATCGAGGATGTGGTCGGCGTACACGGCAACCGCGTGATCGTCGGGCCCGGCGAGTTGGCGGGCAATGCCGAACACCGAGTCGCCGGCGCGGACGACGTAGTCACCTGCGACCGCGGTGACATGAGTTGATTGCGTGGGCGTTGGCCGAGGGGCGAGCGAATCGGCGGGGGCCGCCACCGGCAGAACGGGAGCAGGCCGGCCCAGCAACGACGGATCGCTACCACCGGGTGCCGCGATCACGGCCGAGGCCTGCGTGAGTACCGGCAGCAGCGCGACGAGGCCGGCCGCGATCACCCGTGCGCCGCGCTGAGACCACTGCAGACCGCGGACGTCGGGCAGATGATGCCCACCGTGCCGAACGAGGTGCGCGGTCTCGGCGACAACCGTCAGGACGAACACGAGCACGGCCAGCCAGCCGACGACGAAGGCGGTCCGTACTGCGACGTCGGCGAGCATGCGATCGGTGAGCGGCTCGGCCAACAGCGCCCGCAACGCGTCGGCCGACCACCGATCCGGAGCGGGGACACCGTGCAGTGGTGATGCGCCACCGAATCGCCACTCGCCGGCAACCGCCAATGCAACTGGCACGACGACCCCGACGACGACCACGATCAGCAGCGAACGGATGAACGCGATCACACGCATCATCTGCCGGCCTCCGCACGTGCCGCCGCCACACCGGTCACATCGCCGGCAGGATCGCTGATGCGGACTTCGACCTCGACCATGTCGGGCGGCACGACCGTCACCCTGACGACGACGCCATCGACGTCGTACCCGCTGAACAAGTCGCCGGCTGTGGCCTCCGCCGCGCGGCGCCCGGAATCGGCGTCGACGCGCACGGTTGCGCCGTCGCGTAGCGAGGCGACGCGGAGTTGCTGCGCCGCCGAGCGCGCCGCTTGGAACGCGATCGACTGCGCGGCCGTGCGGTTGGAGACCGACCGGTTGGCGTCACGTGCGAGCCATATCACGGCGCCAGCGGTGAACGCGAACAACAGCACGAGCCCCGTGACCATCGCCATACCGCGGTCACCACGACAACGTCGGCGCCGGCTCGTCACGTCCCCTCCGCGGCTCGGTACTCGTCGATGTGGGCGACCGCCTCGGCAGCGAACGACTTCGCCGAATGCTGCACCACCTCGATCCCACGCGCCTCCGCATGGCACTCGATCGACACGCGCACCTCGCCGCCCGGCCGGAACGCGCTGGTGTCAACGCCAACCGAAGGGGTGGAGCACGAGTCGTGATCGACGAGCATCGCCTGCGCGACCCGTCGAGCGGCCGCCTCGGCCGCGCCCGAGGAGCGCTCGAGCGCGGCGGCCTGCGCCGCCGCCTCGGCCGCGGACTGGGCCTGGGCGCGGGCGTCGACCGACCGGCCGAGCATGACGACGAGCAACGCCAAACCGATCACCGCCGGCGCGATGAGCACGAGGGCGAGCGCGTCGGCTGCGCCGCGGTCGCGGGGAGTGGAGATCACGGCCGGTACCCCTCCCGCGGCACTGCTTCGACCACGTCGACCCTGGTCGATGTTCCGCGGATCATCCCCGGCGCTCGGCCGGTGAGGCGGGCGGTCACGAGCTCGGCGCTCACGACGATGTCCACGTCGGCATCGACGAGGTCGGTGTCGGCGTGCAGCATCGTCACCGCCGACTGCTCCGTGGCGTCGGCGTCTGCGTGACTTCGCGCGACGAGAGCCGCGCTGTTGCGGGCGATCACGCGCGCCTCCGTGCGGGCGTGCGTCCAGAGCGCCGCCTGGAAGGCCATCAGCGCGATGACGGTGAACACGGGCGTCAGCAGGACGGTCGTCAACGTGGTCGAACCGCGGTCGCGCGCACGGCGCGGCGAGTTTCGAGGATTGGTCATGGATGAAGCGGGTCGGGTGGGGGTCTAAGGTCGCGGTTCAGGGCGCCGCCGGCGGGG
>DASQTR010000132.1:0-2474 GCA_035641795.1 Ilumatobacter sp. | reverse complement strand
AGCGGGCGCAATCCACCGTCGAGCAGAAGAACGCCGAGATCCGCAAGAACGTCCTCAAGTACGACGAGGTGATGAACGAGCAGCGGCGCGTGATCTACATGCGTCGTGATCAGATCCTCGAGGGCGAGGACTTGAGGTCGGCCGCCACCGAGTACCTGGCCGAGGCGGTCGACGCGCTGATCGGGACCCACTGTCAGTCGGTCGCCACGGACGAATGGGACGTCGACGGACTCGCCAAAGAACTGGCGCCGTTCTGGCCGACCAGGCTTACCACCGACGACCTGCTGAACGCCCGCAACACCGACCATCTCTACGACCTCGTGATGGCGGAGGCCACGGCCCACTATCAGCAGCGCGAGACCGAGCTCGGTGCCGAGGTCATGCGCGAAGTCGAGCGCCAGGTGATGCTGCGCATCATCGACCAGCGCTGGCGTGAGCACCTCGAGGAGATGGACTACCTCAAGGAGGGCATCAACCTCCGCGCGATGGGCCAGAAGGACCCGCTCACCGAGTGGCAGCGCGAGGGCTACGAGATGTTCGGGGCGATGATGAAGGCCATCGCCCAAGACTTCGTGCGTTACGTCATGCACGTGCAGGTCGTCCAGAAGGAAGCGCCGACGCTCGACGCGCCGAAGGTGCTCAACATGCAGACTTCGTCCAGCGACGATGCGCCTGCGGAGACCGGATTCGACCGTGCCCGCGCGATGGCAGTGGCCGAGGGCGACTTGCCGCCGTCGGCGGAAGCGGCGCAGGCCCAGGCCCCGACCAGCAAGCCGGCCACGGTCGTGAAGGACGCGTTCGAGAAGACACCGCGCAACGCACCGTGCCCCTGCGGCTCGGGCAAGAAGTTCAAGCAGTGCCACGGCGCCGCCTGAACCGGAGAGCGGATGCGCGACTTCACCGACGACCTACGCGACGTGCGTCGCCGGCTCGACGAGGCATCCGAATACCTCAAGATCGCTGACAGCCGCAACCGGCTCTTCGAGCTCGAGGCGGAGATCGGCCGGCCAGGCCTGTGGGACGACGCCGAGCGCGCCAAACAGGTGAATACCGACTACGCCAACGTCAAGTCCGACGTCGATCTGTACGACGAGTTGTCGCAACACCTCGATGACGCCGAGGTCCTGCACGAACTGGCGCGCGAAGTCGATGACGAGACGCAGGAGCCAGAGATCGAATCCGCGATCACCTCGATCGCCAAGGAGCTCGACCTGCTCGAGCTGCGCAGCCTGTTCACCGGTGAGCATGACGACTCCGCTTGCATCGTCCAGATCAACGCCAAGGACGGCGGCGTGGACGCTCAGGACTTCGCCCAGATGCTGCTGCGCATGTACGCCCGCTGGGCCGAGCGCAAGGGCTTCGACATCGAGCTCAACTACGAGATGGAGGGCGCCGAGGCCGGCATCAACGCCGCCGAGTTCACCCTCAACGGCCGCTACGCCTACGGCCTCATGACCAGCGAGCGGGGCACACACCGGCTGGTTCGCATCAGCCCCTTCGACAATCAGGGTCGTCGCCAGACCAGCTTCGCCGCCGTGCAGGTATGGCCGGTGATGGACGCTCCCAACGTCGAGATCGCCGACGCCGACGTCCGCATGGAGGTGTTCCGTGCGTCCGGCGCAGGTGGCCAGCACATCAACAAGACGTCGTCGGCGGTGCGCCTCATTCACGAGCCGACGGGGCTGGTAGCGAGCTCGCAGGAGGAGCGCAGCCAGCTCCAGAACCGGGAACGGGCGATGAGCCGGCTGAAGGCGATGCTGGCGGCGAAGATCGAGGAGGAGCACCAGGCCGGCCTCGACGCGATCGCCGGCAAGCAGGCCCAGGTCGGCTGGGGCAGCCAGATCCGCTCCTACGTGATGCAGCCGTACCAGATGGTGAAGGACCTGCGGACCGAGGTCGAGACCGGCAACGTGGCAGCGGTGTTCGACGGCGACCTCGACCAGTTCATGGAGGGCTACCTCCGCTGGCGAAGGGCCGAATCAGCGACGGTGTGAGTCGGAACTCCGTTTCGACTCGCGGCGAACTGGCAAACACACCACGATGATCGAACCGGTCGCGACGGAGCTCGACACCCGCTTCAGTGGGTCCGACGCCAAGGCGACGCCATGGGATCAGGCGCGACGGGCGCTGACGGAGGCTCGCATCTACTGGATCACGACCGTTCGCCACGACTTGCGTCCACACGTGACGCCGCTCATCGGGCTGTTCATCGACGACACCTTCTACTTCTGCACCGGTCCGGACGAACAGAAGGCCAAGAACATCGTCGACAACAGCAACTGTGCGGTGGTCACCGGGAGCAACACGTACGGCGAAGGACTCGACATCGTCGTCGAGGGCAACGCCGACCGTCTTGTCGAGGAGGCTCGCCTGCAGGAGCTGGCACGGCAGTTCGTGGAGAAGTACGGCCCCGAGTGGCAGTTCGAGGTCCGCGACAGCGCGTTCCACCACACGGGCGGCGAAGCATGGGTGTA
>DASQTR010000131.1:0-3184 GCA_035641795.1 Ilumatobacter sp. | reverse complement strand
ACGGGCTCCGCGGAGTCGCGCGGGAGTTGCACCGTCCGGAACCACCGCCACAGCACCAGGTCGTAGAGCGATTTGATGCCGCCGGCGAGGACGAACGGCAGACCGAACGCGATCGACTGGCTCACGCCTGCGAGCGCGGGTCCAACCGGCCTGACGACATACCGGGCCGTATTGGTCACTGCGGCGGCGGGGGTGCGCTCCTCGGGATCGACCAGCGCCATGACGTAGGCCTGGCGCGTGGGCACGTCCATCTGCGCGAGCACGTACCGCCCGAACAGCAGTGCAATCGCTGCGGGCAGGTTGGGGGCGAGTGGGATCGCGGCCAGCAGCAGGTTGGACGGCAGATGCGTGAACACCATCGTGCGTAGGAGACCGAACCGCTCGGCCAAGCGCGGCGCCACCAGGAACGACGCCGTTTGGAGTAACCCGATCGAGAAGAACACGACGCCGAGTACGGCGACCGAGGTGTCGAACTGCACTGCGAGCCAGTAGGCGATGAAGGACTGCACCACGAAGCCACCGCCGAAGCTGTCGAGCGCGAACAACGCGGACAGCCGCAACACGGCCGGACGTGACCGGTGCAGCATCGGGGCACTCGGCATGCCCGATGGACGCGGTTGGGCTTCGGCGTGCGACGAGAGCGTCGCGGCGACCGCCGCGCCGGCCAGCGCGACGGGGACGAAAAGTAAGAAGAACCGTTGATTGACCGGCGCCCCCTGCCACACGCGGCGAAGCAGCTCGGGACCCCCCGCAGCCAACGCGCCCGCGGATCCCGCCGCTGTCGCTATCGCGTTGTACATGCCGAAGCCGCGTGTTCGTCGCAGGCCGGTGAGCTCGGTCGCCAGCATCGACTGCTCGAGTGAGGTGAACGCGCCCGACTCAACAACCTCGGTGGACAGAGCCCCCGTGAGTGCGACCGCGCACAACACCCATACCTGATCTGAGAAGGCGAACACCATGCCCGTTACAGCCAGCGCCAGGTAGAGTGCAACGTACGACCGTCGACGTCCCCACCGGTCGCCCCACCGGCCGATCGCAATCGACGACACGACCGTCCCAGCGATGACGGCAGCAAGCACGAGTCCGACCTGGCCCGAGGTGAAGCCGGCGTGCTCAAGCGTCGAACCCAGGAGTACGGCGCCGAACCCGTAGGCGAACGCGCGCAGGCCTTGCGCCCACAGAATTCGACGCGCGTCTGAGGAGAGCTGCGTTCGTGTCATGCCGGATCTTCGCCCAACAGCGCCCGCTGCCGGTACTCGCAAAGCCTGGGCACAAGCTCACCGTAGAACCGCATCTGAGGGAGGGGCGCGGTCACACCGTTGACAGGTAGCCCGTGACAACGGGGCTTGGAACCCGGCCGGGTTCAGCCCGGCGGAGCTAATGACTACCCTCGCCATGCGCACCTTCACGGAAGGAGTCGCGATGAAGTGGGTGACGCGGGCCCGACCCAAGACCGATCGGATCGCCTGCCCGTGGCTCATTCGCCGTTTCATCGACCCCGACGCAGAGTTTCTCTACGTGCCGGCTGACCAGGTCGTGCACACGGCGGAAGCCCAGCGTGCTCGGTCCTTCGATGCTCCCGACGCCGAGTTCACCCATCGCGCCGGCAAGTGCACCTTCGAGGTTCTCATCGACGACTTCGGACTCGGCGACGACGCCGCGCTCGCACGCCTGGCACAGATTGTGCATGCGGCCGACATCGAATCCGACCTGCACACGGATCCAGCGGGACCCGGCCTCCTGGCCATCGGTGTCGGCGGGCTCGACGCCGAGCCCGACGATCATCGCCTCCTCGAGCGCGCCCAGTTCGTCTACGACGCCCTGTATGCCTGGTGTGTGCGGGAGGCGACGGCCCAGCCCGCGTGACTGACGCCGCGCTCAGCGGCTGTCGAAGTCGTGGTCGTGGGAGACCATGTCGCGGTGGTGGGCGAGCAGCGAGTGGGGATCGCTGCCGGATCTGGCAGCCGGACTCGTGTGCACGATTGCGTTGCCCACCCTCGGCACGAAGTGCAGCAGACGATGCTCGACGTCGTGGGCCACGCCGTGGGACTGCTCGAGCGTCCGGTCCGGCGCGACGCTGATCTCGACCTCGACGTGCAGACGGTGGCCAATCCAACGTGACCGGACTCCATCGACGGACTCGACGCCGGGCGCCGAGGCGATCACATGCGAGATCTGGTGCGAGACGTTGGGGTCGACCGCGTCGAGGAGGCGGGCAAGCACCAGCCGCGCCGCGTCACGACCCACGATCAGGATTGCAGCCGTGATGACCAGACCCGCGATTGGGTCGGCTGCATCCCAGCCCGCCGCCACGCCCGCGGCGCCGGCGACGACAGCGAGCGAGGTCAGCCCGTCCGTGCGGGCATGCAAACCGTCCGCGACCAGGGCCGCAGACCCGATCCTGCGCCCGGCCCGGATCCGGATCTGGGCGGCGACCTCATTCCCGATAAACCCCACCGCACCCGCCAGCGCGACCACGACCAGCAAATCGACGGTTCGTGGATGCAGCAGGCGGTCGATCGCCTCGTACCCCGCCAGCGCCGCGGAAGCCGCGATGACCAACACAACGACAACGCCGGCGACGTCTTCGGCCCGCCCGTAGCCGTAGGTGAAGCGGCTGTTAGCAGCCCGTCGCCCGAGCCGGAACGCGAACCACAACGGGACAGCCGTCAACGCGTCAGCGAAGTTGTGCAGTGTGTCGCCCAGCAGCCCGACCGATCCCGAGAACACGACCACGACGCCCTGGGCAACGGCGGTGGTCGCGAGAACCGCAAGTGAAAGGCGCACTGCGCGGATCCCGTCGGTCGACGACTCCAAACCAGCGTCGATGCTTGCGGCGTGGGCTATGCCCATGCCCGAGTCGGGCGAGGAATCGCCGCGTCCAGCCTCGGTGCGCAAGGGCGTGGTCGTGCTCGTGTTCGCGATGGGCGTGGGCTCCCGACACCATCGCAAACGAGCGTACCGGCGGGACCACGGTGTCCAAGGCAAAGGCACCCTCGCCGGCGCCGCTCTCTAGATCGCACCACGCTCATCGAAGCCGCACATAACGCCGGCGCGTACGCCGGAGGAACGGCGCACATATCCGGCGATATGTGCGGGCGTTTTCGAGCATTCGAGCCAGCAGCCCAAATCTGCGCGCAACCTGCCTAGAACTTTTCGTCGCCTCCCTCGCCTCGAGCCGACG
>DASQTR010000130.1:0-3069 GCA_035641795.1 Ilumatobacter sp. | reverse complement strand
GCGACGGGCTGCGTCGATGAACTGGTCGGTGGTGACGATGCGGTCTTTGAGGAGGTAGCCGATCTTCGCGGGTTCGGTGAGGAGCTGGCGGGCGTAGTCGGTCTCCACCCATTGGGAGAACACGAGCACGGCGGTCTGGGGATGGTCATGGCGGATCTCGATGGCAGCGCGCACGCCCTCGTCGGTTTGGGTGGGGGGCATGCGGACGTCTACCACGGCGAGTTCGGGTTGGTGCTGGGCGACACCGGCGAGGAGGTCCTCGGCGTTGTCCACTGCCGCGACGACGTCGATGTTGTGGTCGCGCAGTACGAGGACGATGCCGTCGCGCAGTAGCGCGTTGTCCTCGGCGACGATCACCCTCATCACGCTCCTCTGGGAAGTGTGACGGTGATGATGGTGGGACCGTTCGGTGGACTGTCGACGGACATGGTGCCGTCGAGGGCACGAAGTCGGCGTTCAACGCCCGCGAGGCCGGTGCCGTAGGACGACAGGCTGGCGCCGCCATGGCCGTCGTCGCGAACGACGAGCCAGATGCGGTCGGCGTCGTCGTGGATTTCGACTCGGGCGCGGTCCGCTTCGGCGTGGCGAGCGACGTTGGTGAGCAGCTCGGCCGCTGTGAAGTACAGGGCTGCCGCCACTACGTCGGTCGGCTTGGAGTTGAGCTCGTCCTGGAGTTCCACCGGCACGGGGCTGCGGGCGGCCAGGGTCGCCAGCGCGGTGGAGAGTCCATCGTCGAGTGCGGGCGGGTGCACACCACGGATGATCTCGCGAAGCTCTTCGAGCGCGTCGAGCACCTGTTGACGGGCGGTCGCGACGATCGCTTCGACTTCGGGATCGCTCACTCTGGCTTCGAGCCGCGAGAGGGCGACACCCAGTGCGACCAGCCGGGCCTGGGTGCCGTCGTGGAGGTCCCGCTCGATCCGCTGGAGCGTCGCGGTGGCGTCCTCAGCGAGGGTGGCGCGGCTTTCCTCCAAGGCTGAGATGCGAGCCTGGGCGCGATTCGGTGCGAGCAGCCGGTTGATGAGCGCGTGGTCAATGGTGACGACCAAGCGGACGAACCAAGGGACGATGAGGAGCAGCGCGGCTCCTTGCAGTGCCAGCGGCCACGTGCCGGTCCATGGCCGGTGGCCGTACGGCCAGGAGGCCCCGTGCGCGACGATCCACCACAGTGGGTACGTCGCCCCGAGCGCTCCGACGACATAGCCAATGAGCGCGCCGTACACGCCGACGGCAGTGAGCGGCAGCTTGAGAGCGCAATACAGCAGCGATCGCCAGGCGTCGCCGTCGCGGAGCAGCGCGCCGGCACGGCGGACTCGACCACGAAACGCCGGCGGCGCGGGCGTGGACCACGTCCAGCCGAGCGTCGCCCGCGCTGGGCGACGGAACAGCGTCCCGGATTCCCGTGCGAGCGCGAGAACCCCGACGAGCAGCGGCAGCCCGACGCCGACCACCAACGCGAGGCACGCGGCGAGAGCGGCGAGCGCCAACATGAACGCACCGATGGCGGAGGGCAGTGTCGCCGCCAGATAGGCGGCCTCCCGCGTGGACCTCCGGTCGACGGGGGCGCGCATGATCGTCGACGCGAGGCTCATGGGTCCGCGGCGACGACTTCGATCGGGGCCGCCCGCGTCACCGCTGCGGCGGGTGCGGCCATCCCGGTGATGATGATGCAGGCCATGAACGCGACGCCCGCGACCGGGACCAGGGGCGGGAAGTATGGCAGCCAGCGGCCGAGCGACGTGTGCAGCATGGGAGCGAGCGTGATGCCGGCAACACCCGCAGCGAGCACGGCGGCGGTCGCGGTCACGATCACACCCTCGAGGGCCGCAATCGCGACCAACGTCCGGCGATCCGCGCCAAGAAGTTGCGTCGCGGCGAGGTCGCGGCGTCGGTTCACCACGACGGTGACAAGGCAGTTCAGCGCGGCCACGCCCGCGAAGGTCACGTAGATCGCGGTGCCGGAGTAGTCGGTCCAGACGTCGGCCGCCGGCCCCGCCCGTCCTATGACGCGCGTGGTCGTCGTGTGAACGGCGATCTTCACCGACGCGAAGGCGGCGGCGAGCACGAGCGGGACAAGCGCGCCTGACAGCGACCGGGTCATCGTTTCGAGGTTGTCGACCGCGAGGCCGGCCAAGCCGTCCCCGGCGACTCGGCGCACCAGCCCAGCGATTCGCGCGAGCACGAGAGGCGCCAGCATTCCGACACCGATGCACTCGGCGAGCATCACAAAGATCGTGGCGTCGTCCGCTTGGGCAGGGTCGATCTGGGAGAGCACGGCCGACAGCACCGCGCCGCCGATGACCAACGTCGCTCCGCCCACGACACGGCTGCGGCCGATCGGCCGCCGTCTCGTCTCCGCCTCCGCCAGCGCCACGCTCGGCGCGATCCGCGACGTGCGCACTGCGGCAACGAGCGCGCCCGCCACCGAGGTCGACACCACAATGCCCAGCGCGATCGGCAAAGCCATGACGTGCGGGGCGAGGCGGGCCGCGGTGGGCAGCACTCCGTGCTCGCGCAGCGCGGCGATCCAGGCTGCCCCGGCCGGCACCGCGATCAGCCACCCCAACAGCGACGCAGGCAGAGCGACGGCGGCGACCTGGAGCGCGACGGCGCGGCGCACCTGGGCGGGCGAGGCGCCCACCACCCGTACCAGCGCGATGTCCTGGAGTTGCTGTTGGATCGCGAGGTTCATCGTGACACCGACGATGAGGATTGAAAGGTAGATAGCTGACCCGAGGAAGACCGACGTCACGTCGTCCATCTGCGAGGCGACCACGACAGCACGGTCAGCCGGTGGGAGCTGTGACGGGCTCAGCGACCAAGCCGTCATCACCATCGCGCTGATGACGCACGCGGCGAGGATCTGCGTGACGGCCGGCGCGAGCAGCGACCAACGGTTACGCCGCAGCGCCTGGCTCACCAGACCGGTCCTCACGCGACGGCTCGCAACTCGGCCGCGATCGAGGCCGCATCCGGCGTCGGCCTGTCAGCGACGACGCGCCCGGCACGCAGCAACACCAGCCGATCCGACACCGAAGCCGCCAGGGGATCGTGGGTCACCATCACCAC
>DASQTR010000129.1:0-11644 GCA_035641795.1 Ilumatobacter sp. | reverse complement strand
GCCGTGCCGTTGGCGAACTGGTTGGCGTTGATCATCTCGACACCGTCCTCGTAGCCGTGGACGCGCACCACCGACAGCACCGGGCCGAAGATCTCGTTGTCGTAGCACGCCATGCCGGGCTTGACGTTGTCGATCAGCGTCGGGTTGATGAAGAAACCGCCGTCGTCGTCCTCGGGGCGGCCGTCGACCACAACGCTCGCACCCTCGGCCGGCGCCGCCTCGATGTAGCTGGCCACCTTGTCGCGGTGCTCACCGGTGATCAGCGGACCCATCTCGCTGTCGGGCTCGTTACCAGGGCCGACCTTGACGTTCGGGATGCGCTCGGCGATCTTGGCGACGAGGTCGTCGGCCACCGACTCGGAGGCGAGCACGACGCTGATCGCCATGCACCGTTCCCCGGCGGAGCCGTAGCCAGCCCCGATCGCGGCGTCAGCCGCCATGTCGAGATCCGCGTCGGCGAGCACCAGCATGTGGTTCTTGGCTCCGCCGAGCGCCTGCACGCGCTTGTCGTTGGACGTGCCCGTCTCGTAGATGTAGCGGGCGATCGGCGTCGAGCCGACGAAGCTGACGGCGGCAATGTCAGGATGCTCGAGGATCCGGTCGACGGCCGCCTTGTCGCCCTGCACGACGTTGAAGCATCCGGTGGGCAGGCCGGCCTGCACGAGCAGCTCGGCCAGGAACAGCGACGGCGACGGATCCTTCTCCGACGGCTTGAGCACGAACGTGTTGCCGCACGCGAGGGCGTTGCCGAACATCCACATCGGCACCATCGCCGGGAAGTTGAAGGGCGTGATGCCTGCCACGACACCGAGCGGCTGGCGGATCGAGTACACGTCGACCCCGGTGGAGGCCTGCTCACTGAAGCCGCCCTTCAGCAGGTGCGGCACGCCGCACGCGAACTCGATGTTCTCCAGCCCGCGCGCGACCTCGCCCATCGCGTCGGACAGCACCTTGCCGTGCTCGGCCGTGATCAGGGAGGCGATCTCCTTGCGGTTGGCGTCGATCAGCTCGCGCAGGCGGAACATCACCTCGGCGCGCTTCGACAGGCTTGCCCCGCGCCACGCCGGGAACGCCGCCTTTGCGGCGGCGACGGCAGCATCGACCTCGCTAGCCGACGCAAGGTCGACCTCTCCCGCCTGCTCGCCCGTCGCGGGGTTGAACACACGCCCCGTGCGCCCGGACGTCGACTCGACGACCTTGCCGTCGATCCAGTGGTGAATCCTGTTCATGTGTTGCTCTCCGTCTCGATGCGTCCCGGTGTCTGACATCGTGGGGTGTCTGACACCAAGCTGTTCGGCCTCTACACCAGGTACTGGCTGAGTCCCCTCTTGATGAACTGACCGTGGCCCTTGGTTCCGACGTACTGGTCGTTCTCGACCACGACCGTGCCGCGTGAGAGCACCGTATCGACCTTGCCGTCGATCACCCAGCCCTCCCAGGCGGAGTGATCCATGTTCATGTGGTGCTTGTCGTTGATGCCGATCTTGGTCTTCGTGTTCGGATCCCACACGACCACGTCGGCGTCGCTCCCCGGTGCGATCACGCCCTTCTTCGGATACATCCCGAACATACGCGCCGGCGTGGTGCAGCAGGTCTCGACCCAGCGCTCGAGAGTGAGCTCGCCGGCGACGACGCCCTGGTAGATCAGCTCCATGCGGTGCTCGACGCCGCCGATCCCGTTGGGGATGGCGGCGAAGTTGCCGAGCCCGAGCTCCTTCTGGTCCTTGAAGCAGAACGGGCAGTGATCGGTCGACACGACCGCCAGCTCGTTCATGCGCAGACCCTTCCACAGGTCGCCCTGGTGACCGTGCCCCATCTGGCCGATGTAGTCAGGATCGTGCTGCTTCGAGCGCACGGGCGTCGAGCACACCCACTTGGCGCCCTCGAACCCAGGCTTGGCAAGCGTGTCCTCCAACGTCAGCCAGAGGTACTGCGGGCATGTCTCGGCGAACACGTTGCGGCCCTCGTGCCGTGCCGCGGCGACCTCGTTGAGGGCGTCCCCGGCCGACATGTGGACGATGTAGAGCGGCACGTTGCCGGCGACGTGGCTGAGCACGATCGCCCGGTGTGTGGCCTCGGCCTCGAGCGGCGACGGCCGCGTGTAGCTGTGGTACTTGGGGTCGGTCTCGCCGCGTGCCAGCGCCTGCTGCACGAGCACGTCGATGGCGATCCCGTTCTCGGCGTGCATCATGATCATCGCCCCGCAGTCGGCGGCGCGCTGCATCGCGCGCAGGACCTGTCCGTCGTCGCTGTAGAACACACCGGGGTAGGCCATGAACAGCTTGAAGCTGGTGACGCCCTCCTGCTCGGTGAGGTACTCCATCGCCTTCAGCGATTCCTCGTCGACGCCGCCGATGATCTGGTGGAAGCCGTAGTCGATCGCGCACTGGCCGTCGGCCTTCCGATGCCATTCGGCGAGACCTTCGTGCACGTTCTCGCCGTAGCGCTGGACCGCCATGTCGACGATCGTCGTGACACCGCCCCACGCCGCCGCCCGGGATCCGGTCTCGAACGTGTCGGACGCGAACGTGCCGCCGAAGGGCAGCTCCATGTGGGTGTGGACGTCGATCCCGCCTGGGATCACGTACTTGCCGTCGGCATCGATCACCCGGTCGGCGCCCTGCTCGGGGGCGGCAAAGTGACCGGGCTGCCCGAGGGCGACGATCGCCTCGCCGTCGATGAGCACGTCCTGCGCGATGACACCGGTCGTGGAGACGACCTTGCCGTTCTTGATCAACGTGACTGCCATCGCTGCATGCCCTCCTCGTCAGCCCTTCGGTTTCTCCTGGCTATGGTGCCGCTTGTCGCCGGCGCTTCCCCCGCTGACTGTGCGCACACGGCCTCCGAGGCTGCGCTCGCTCTCAGCGGGCGACGATCTCGTCGTAGGCGTCGGGGCGACGATCGCGGTAGAACTGCCATCCGTCGCGCACCTCGCGGATCTTGTCGAGGTCGAGGTCGCGCACGATCAGCTCTGGTTTGTACGGGTCGCCGGCGTCACCCACGAATTGGCCGCGCGGGTCGACGAAGTAGCTCTGGCCGTAGAAGTCGTTCTCGCCGAGCGGCTCGATCCCGACCCGGTTGATGGCGCCGACGTAGTACATGTTGGCGACCGCCGCAGCCGGTTGCTCGAGCCTCCAGATGTACTCGGACAGGCCGCGGTGGGTGGCCGACGGGTTGAACACGATCTGGGCGCCGTTGAGCCCCAGGATCCGCCAGCCCTCGGGAAAGTGCCGGTCGTAGCAGATGTAGACGCCGACCTTGCCGACCGCGGTGTCGAAGATCGGGTATCCGCACGTGCCGGGGGTGAAGTAGAACTTCTCCCAGAAGCCCTTCACCTGTGGGATGTGCTGCTTGCGGTACTTGCCGAGGTAGGTGCCGTCGGCGTCGACCACCGCGGCGGTGTTGTAGTACAGGCCGTCCTGCACGATCTCGTACATGGGCAGCACCATCACCATGCCGAGCTCCTTGGCGACCGACTGGAAGCGCTGCGTCGTCGGGCCGTCGGGGATCTGCTCGGTGTAGCTGTAGTACTGCGCTTCCTGGACCTGGCAGAAGTACGGCCCGTAGAAGAGCTCCTGGAAGCAGATGACCTCCGCTCCCTGGGCGCTCGCCTCGCGGGCGGCCTCCTCGTGCTTGTCGATCATCGACTCCTTGTCACCGGTCCAGTCGGTCTGCAGGAGCGCTGCTCTCACGGTGTTCGCCATAGGACACCGATGGTAGTGAGGCGTTTGACAGACCGTAAAGCGGGGCCCCGAATGCTGGCTTACGATCACGGTATGAACATCCAAAGCGTTCCCCGGCCACAACACCTGCCGCCTTCGCAGCTGCTGGCCGCTCGCTCGCTGGCGCTCCCTCGCTCGCACTCGCGGAGGGCCCGCAGGTGACCCACGTCGAGGACCGAATCGCAGCCGCTGACCCGGATCGCTACGTGGCCACGGCGTACGCCAACGACCGCGCCCACGTGTTCCACTCGTGGTCGGCTCAGGGGGCGCTCGATCCGGCCGTGATCGTCGGCGCCCAGGGCACCCGGATGTGGGACGACAAGGGCAGCACGTACCTCGACTTCTCGTGCCAGCTCGTCAACGTCAACATCGGGCATCAGCACCCGCGCATGGTCGAGGCGATAAAGCAGCAGGCCGACCGGCTGTGCACGATCGCGCCCAGCATGGCCAACGACATGCGCAGCGAGGCGGCGCGCCTGATCAGCGAGCGTGCGCCGGGCGACTTGAACAAGGTCTTCTTCACCAACGGCGGAACAGAGGCGATCGAGAACGCCATGCGGCTCGCCAAGGGCCACACGGGCCGCCTCAAGGTGCTGTCGATGTACCGCAGTTACCACGGCGCCACGATGGGGTCGATCACCGTCACCGGCGAGCAACGCCGGCTCGACAACGAACCCGGCATGTCCGGGGCGGTCAAGTTCTTCGGACCGTACCTGTACCGCTCAGAGTTCGGGGCGACCACCGAGCAGGAGGAGTGCGAGCGGGCGCTGGCCCATCTGAGTTCGGTCGTGCGATCCGAGGGCGGTGAGCGCATCGCCGCGATCGTGCTCGAGACGGTGGTCGGCACGAACGGCATCCTCGTGCCACCGGACGGTTACCTCGCCGGCGTGCGCGCGATCTGCGACGAGTTCGCGATCATGATGATCTGCGACGAGGTGATGGCCGGGTTCGGTCGCTGCGGAGAGTGGTTCGCCGTCGATCACTGGGACGTCGAACCCGACCTGATCGCGTTCGCCAAGGGCGTCAACTCCGGATACGTCCCGCTCGGCGGCGTGCTGATGTCGCCCCCGATCGCCGAGACGTATCGCGATCGCGTGTTCCAAGGTGGCCTGACCTACTCGGGCCATCCGCTCGCCTGCGCCACGGCGGTGGCGTCCATCAACATCTTCGAGGAAGAGGGCATCATCGAGCACGCCCGAATGCTCGGCGAGGAGCTGATCGGGCCGCGTCTGCGAGAGATGGCCGAGCAGCGCAAGGCGGTCGGCGAGGTCCGCGGGCTGGGCGTGTTCTGGGCGATCGAAATCGTGGCCGACCGCGACTCACGTGCACCGGTCGACGCCGCGACCATGGGCCGTCTCGCCACGTTCTGCAAGCAGAACGGGGTGTGGCCGTTCATCGCCGCCAACCGGATCCATGTCGTGCCGCCATGCAACATCGCCCTCGACGATGCGCACGCCGGCCTCGACGTGATCGATCAGGCGCTAGCGCTCCTGGACTGAGGCCGAATCGCGGGCGTGCTCGGAATTAGGCCAGCATGGCGTATGCCCGACGGCCTCACTGAACTGCTCGAATCCGCGCGCGATCGATACGCGCAGCGCCGTCCCCGGTCACGTGAACTGTTCGAGCGCGCCCGCGCTGTGCTCCCCGGCGGATCGACCCGGTCGGTGCTCGACGTACTGCCGTTCCCGTTCCGGATCGTGCGCGCCGAAGGATCGAAGCTGTTCGACGTCGACGGCATCGAGTACGTCGATTTCCTCGGCGACTACTCGGCCGGACTGTTGGGCCACGACCCCTCACCGGTCGCCGCCGCAGTGCGCGGCGCGCTCGAACGAGGGTGGAATTACGGCGGCGTCCACGTCGACGAGATCCGCTTCGCGGAGGCGGTCTGCGCCCGCTTCCCGTCGATCGAACAGGTGCGGTTCACCAATTCAGGGACGGAAGCGAACCTGATGGCGATCCAGCTCGCCCGATACCACACCGGACGCGACGCGATCGTCGTCGTCGAGGGCGCGTACCACGGCGGCCTGCTCTATTTCGGACACGGTGGCGAGGCACTGCTCGCCCCGTTCGACTTCCGCCGTATCACCTACAACGACATCGATGGCTTGGGCAGCGTGGTCGACGGCGACGTCGCGGCGGTGCTGGTCGAGCCGATGATGGGCGCCGCCGGATGCATTCCGGCGAGCACGGCGTTCCTCGCAGCGTTGCGCTCGCGTTGCGACGCGACCGGATCCCTCTTGATGTTCGACGAGGTGATGACGTCGCGGATGAGCGCCGGTGGCGCCCAGGCCCGGACCGGTGTGATTCCCGATGTGACGACACTCGGCAAGTACATGGCCGGCGGGATGACGTTCGGCGCGTTCGGCGGCGGCGCCGATGTGATGGCCGCCTTCGACCCCGTACGCGGGGGCACGCTGACACACGGTGGCACGTTCAACAACAACGTCGTGACGATGGCGGCCGGCGCCGCCGCCCTCGGCGAGCTGCTCGGTCCGCAGCTGCTCGACGACCTCTACGACCGGGGCGAGGCCCTGCGGCGGCGGATCGCCGATGTGCTGAGTGCATCACCGCTGCCAATGTCGGTCAGCGGTATGGGTTCGCTGATGACGATTCACACCGTGCACGGTCCCGTGCAATCGCCGGCCGACTTGGCCACGGCCGATCCGGTGCTCAGGGAGCTGCTCTTCCACGAGCTCGTGCAGCGCGGGATCTACCTCGCGCCGCGCGGCTACATCGCCTTGTCGGCGGCGATCGACGATGCCGACTGCGAGCGCTTCGTCGACGCCCTCGCCGACGCCACACGTGCGATCGCCGGCGTCATGGCGGGCTGAGACCCAAGGCGGCAGCGACCGCTGCCCGCTCCTCAGGGGTTGTGGGACGAACCGGCGTGATCGCGCCCTCCTCCACGAGCGTGTCGAGGTCGATGACCAGTACGTCGGGACTGAACGCCGACAGGGAGCGGTCGCGCGGCGCGACCAGCCGTTCGTCTGAGCCGGCCACCAGCGCGAACAGTTTTCGATCGGCACTCGAGGCGGTGCCCCAGTGTTGGGCGCCGTCGTGCATCCACACCACGTTGCGGGCGATCGCGACAACGAGCACGACCCGCGGAATCCATCGTGCCCAGCTCGCGAACCGCCAGATCTGGTCGAGACCGAATGCCAGCACCGGTGCCGCGATCATTGCCGCCATGTACTGGTAGCGCGGCCAAGCCGACGCCAGGACGCCGAACACCTCACGCCGCGTCCCGATGCCGAGGTACATCACCAGCACGGTCGCCAGCATGGCGATGATCGGGGCTCGGCGATACCTGCCCGTGCCCGGCCAGGCGGCCATTGCGATGCACAGGACGATCGCCGGCCACGCGAGCAAGCCGGTCGAGGAGAGGCTCCCGAACACCGCCCACAAGCCGTGCTCCACCCAGTCGATCACGAATCGCGCATCCGCCGTTCCACTGTCCGCGACCGGATCGGCCCCCCACGTCGTCCACCACCACACGAACGCCAATGCCTGGGGCACGACTGCAACCACAGCGGCCAGCCAGCGCCGGCGCAGCACGAGCAACAGGCCGACGCCGAAGCCGAAGAACGGTCCGAAGCCCGACGACGACACGCCGATCAACGAGACCAGCACCCCGAACCCGTCACGACGATCCAGCGGGCCGTCGTGGTCGACGAGCAGCATCTGCCCGAGGAACGCCAGCAGAGAAAAGTTGTAGACGATCTGCACGGCGAACACGAGGTTCTCCCACCCGCCGCCGAACACGAGCAACAGGATCGTCATCAACGTCGAGATCCACGCCGTCACGCCGAACCGTCGCATCCACAGGTGGGCCAGCACAACGGCACCGACGTGCGTGGCCCACAGCACGAGCAGATACGGAACGTACGAGCGTGTCCCGACGATGCGGTCGAGTGCACGGAAGACGAGGATCGGCCACGTCATCCAATGGCCGTCCTGAGGTTCGAGCAGCATCGCGTCGAGCCCCGCCGTTTCGTGCAGCCGCTCGCGAGTCAGGATGAAGGCCCAGTCGTCGCGTGCGAACCACTGGTCGCGTGCGATCACCATGAGCACGAGTACGCCGATCGGCCAGGCGAACCACATCGTCCAGCGCGCGGCCGAGTCGGACTCGACTCGCGACACCCACGACGAGGATTCGGCCCGCGTGTCGGTGTCAGCGTCCACGGATCACCAGCCGCCACCACAGCGTGAGCAACTGACGCACGCTGCGGGCGAGCGCCGGCACCCTGAAGAACTGCGAGCGCCCATGCGGCCGGAAGTAGTGGTGCACCGGCGCTTCCACGAAGCGCGCTCCGGCGCGCTGGAAGCGGAACATCATCTCGACACAGATGACACCGCTCGTCGACATGAGTCGCGCGTCGGTGAACAGCCGTCGACGGAACAATCGGAAGTCGCAGTCTGTGTCGCGGACACGCAGGGCGAACATGCACTTGACGGCGTGGTGGTACACGCGGCCGATCACCTTGCGGTACCACGGATCGCCCCGCCCGACCTTGTAACCCTGGACGATGTCGATCGCACAGGTCGCCAGCGGCACGAGCACGGCTGCCTCGCGGGCGTCGTATTGCGCGTCGCCGTCGGTGTAGAAGATCCAGTCGTGGCGAGCGGCAGCGAAGCCGCTGATCAACGCCTGCCCGTAGCCTCGGTTGTAAGGATGGTGGACGACGCGGAGCCACGGACGCTCGGCAGCCATGCCGTCGAGCACGGCTCCCGAGCAGTCGGACGAACCGTCGTTGACCACGATCACCTCGACCGCCGGCACGAGCGGCGTCAACGCCGCGTAGACCTGATCGACGAGGGCGCCGATCGTCAACGCGTCGTTGTAGCAGGGGAACATCGCGCTCACACTGCACACGTCGTGGACGGCGGCCGGGGCCGCGTCAGCCGTGGTCACACGGGGCCCTCGTCGGTAGCTCGGCGAGTGCCCCTGCGACAAACTCGATCTCGTCCTCGGTCAACTCCGGGAAGCACGGGACCGAGACACACTCCGCCGCCCACGCTTCGGCTTCCGGGCAAGACTCGGGAAACCATGACCGGTACGCCGGCTGCTGCGTGAGCGCCCGCGGATAGTGGATAGCGGTTGCGACCCCGGCTGACGCGAGGCGTTCACGGTCGGCGTCGCGCTGTCGCGTTCGAAAGACGCACAGGTGGTACGCATGCCGCGGGTCGTCGCGCTGCCAGCGGAGCTGGGGTGCCGCCGCCCTGTAGCGCGCCGCGATCGCGCGCCGCGCTTCGACGTCGCTGGCGACCGTCGCCAACCCGAGGCGCAACCATGCGGCCTCGATCTCGGACATGCGGAAGTTCTGCGAGACGACCTCGTGCAGGTACTGGCCGCTCAGCCCGTGGGCCCGCAGCAGCCGCACGGTGGCGTCGAGCGCGGCGTCATGCGTGACCACCGCGCCGCCGTCGCCGATGCCTCCCAGGTTCTTGGTGGGATAGAAGGAGTAGACCGCCGCCCGCGAGCGGTCTGGCGGCCCGAGTGCGCCCATCGCCTGCGCCGCGTCCTCGATCACCATCAGCTCCCCGCCGGGAGACGGCAGCTCAGCAGGAAACCCGTAGAGGTGGACGACGATCGCCGCCCGCGTGCGGCGCGTGCTGGCACGTTCGAGCGCGGCCGGCGTGACGCACGCCGTGGCGCGATCGACGTCGACGGCGACGGGTGTCGCGCCGGCGGCGACAACGGCCGACGCGGTGGGCACCGCAGTGAAGGCCGGCACGAGCACGTCGTCGCCGGGGCCGACGCCGGACGCGGTGAGTGCGAGCTGCAGCGCTGAGGCGCCGGACGCCACGCCGGCGGCATGGCCTGCGTGGATCCATGCCGCCAGCTCGCGCTCGAACGACTCGAGCTCCTCGCCGAGCAGGTACGAGCCTCGCCGAGCGATGCGTCCCGCGACCTCCGCGAACTCGCCGGCGAAGCGCGCCCCGCGGCGGCTCACGTCGACGACAGGTACCACGGATGCTCCCGGTAGAAGCTCACGGCGTCGCACAGTCCCTGACGCAGGTCGACCGTCGCCCGCCACCCGAGGGCGGCGGCGATGCGGGCGCTGCCGGTGTGGAACGAGCCGATGTCGATCCGGGCACGCTCGTCGGGCCAATCGACGAGCTGTACGCCGGCCGTGCTACCCGCCGCCTCGGCAACCGCCTCGGCGATCTCGGCGACGGTGTGCGTGTCGGGGTGGCCGACGTTGAACACATGACCTGTCGCGCGTGCATCGGTGGCGGCAGCCAGCGCCGTCAGCACATCGGCGACATGGAGGCAATCACGGCGTTGCGTGCCGTCGCCGAAGATTTCGATCGTCTCGTCGAGCAGCGCCTTGCGGACGAACACCGGCAGGAAACCGAGCTCGTCGCTCGAGAGCCGTTGCCGCGGGCCGTACACGTTGGTGAGTCGCAGCGCGGTGGTGGCGATGCCATAGGCGTGGCAGTAGACGAGGTGGAGCTGCTCGCCCGCCAACTTGGCGACGCCGTTGACGTCGACCGGGCTGGCGGCGTGGGTCTCGTCGACGGTCGACATCGTCGGTCGTCCGTACACCTGGCGAGTCGACGTGTAGACCACGCGTGCCGACGGTCGCACGCGCCTGATCGTGTCGAGCAACGTTGCGTGGCTCGTCGTGTTGAGGACCAGGTCCTGCTGCGGGTCGCGCATCGACGCCGTGTGGCTGACCTGCCCGGCAACGTTGAAGATGACATCGCACCCGTCGACGACGTCGGCGACCTGCGGATCGGCGATCGATGCGATGAGCACTGACTCGACGTCGACACCATCGAGCTGATCGGCGCGCCCGCCGTGCGCGGGCACGAGCGCATCGACCACGCGCACGCGTGCACCGGCGTCGGTGAGTGCTACCACCAGATTCGAGCCGATGAAACCGAGGCCGCCCGTCACGACGCAGGTCGTGCCGGCCCATCCCGCGAATGGCCGGCGTTGCGGGAGCATGGAGCGGCACAGTATCGAACGGGTGCGCACGGGGAACAGGCGCTGCCGGCAGCGCGGCTGCCAAGATCGGCTTCCGTGGACGCCGACGAATACCGCCGCATGGCTGCGGCTGGTGAACATCACTGGTGGTACGCGGCGACGCGCCGATTGCTGGAACAGCTGGTGCTGCCACACCTGGCGCCCGCCACGCCCGATACGCGCTATCTCGACGCCGCCGGCGGCTCGGGAGCAACCGGACGGTGGCTGGCGAGCCGAGCGCCGACGCTCGTCGATGACGTCGACGAGGACAGCGTTCGCTACGCGGCCGGCGTCGGCTATCGGCCGGTCCTCGCCGATCTGAACGCGCTGCCGCACCCGGATCGAGTCTTCGACGCCGTGCTCTGCGTCACAGCGTTGTGTCACCGGATGAATGCCGACCCGGCCGCGACGGTGCGTGAGCTGGCACGCGTCACGAAGCCCGGCGGCGGCGTGGCGCTGATGGAGCCGGGCGTACGGCGCCTCCGCCGCGGCCACGACAGAGTGACCCATACGGCGCGCCGATTCAGTAGAGCCGACCTCACCCAACTGCTGCGCGGCGCGGGCCTCGAGGTCGTGCGGGCGACGGGTGCGTACACGTTCCTCGTTCCCCCGGCCGTAGTGCTCGGCGTCGTCGAGCGCGGCCGCGCCACCAGCGACGTGGGGCGCAACCAGTCCGGTCTTGGCGGTGTGCTACCGGCGCTGGCGCGGGCGGAGCGCGCCGTGCTCCGGTACGGAGATCTGCCGACGGGACTGTCGGTGATCGCGATCGCTGTCAAGACCTCGGAGTACCGAGCCTGATCAGAGCGTGGCGAACCGACGATGCACCGTGATCGCCACGCTGCCGTCGGACCGTTCGACGTCGACGTCGTCTGCGATTTCGCGCACGATGCCGAGCCCGCGGCCCGATACTCGGTCGACGCGAGCTGTCGTCCAGTCGTTGAGGTCGGGA
>DASQTR010000128.1:0-5515 GCA_035641795.1 Ilumatobacter sp. | reverse complement strand
GGATGCGGCAACCATGGCATCGCCGACGAACCGTCGATCGCAGACCCCGCCGAGTTCACGACCGTCAGCGCCGCCACCGTGACACGTCGGCCGGCGAGCGTCACGACCGATGAGGCCATGCCGACACCGCCCTGCATGCCGCCGCTGCGGGCGCCGGCGCCGGCGCCCACCGCGCCGCGTGCGATGCCACGCGACCGCGCTGAAGCGGCGGCGCGCTCGCCGAAGCGCGCGTCGGGCCGGTTGCCGAAGCCGCCGCCGCGTCCGAGATCGAAAATCACCGCCGTGGGCACAACCGGCACGACGTGCGCTGGTTCGGGACCGACCCGAATGCCGAGCCGCTCGCGCTCGAGATGAGCCATCACCCCATCCGCCGCGGCGAGGCCGTACGCGCTGCCACCGGTGAGGCACACGGCGTGGATGCGGTCCACCAGATTGCGAGCGTCGAGGGCGTCGGTCTCGCGGGTGCCGGGGCCGCCGCCGCGCACATCGACGGCGGCGACGGCGCCGTTCCGGGCAAGCACAACCGTGGTACCGGTCTGCCACCCGCGGCCCACACGTTGGTGGTGGCCGACTCGCAGGCCCACGACGTCGGCCAGCGTGCCGCAACCGAATGGATCGTCGGGCGACCGGGCGGGCACGCAGGCACGGTAGTCCTGCGATCTCGCTGCCTGCCGCCCGTGGCTAGCGTGCCCGCCGTGCTCGACGACTGCCACCCGCTCCGGTCGCCGGCGAGACGAGCCGCGGCCGGCACGAAGCGGATGGTCGGCGACCTGATCCACAGCGCGCGAGAGACGGCGGGGGCGTGGGCGGCGATCGGCCCCGACACGCGCCGCGGCAGGCGATTCGGCGCCTTCGGCGGCGGGAGCATCATCTGCTTCCCGCCCGCCACGATCATGAACGAGTGCTACATCCGGATCGGCCGCGGCACGGTGATCGGCGCCGACGTCTCGCTGTCGGCCGGCATGGTGCCCGGGCAGCGCTGCGTGACCGATCCGGTGGTGCGCATCGGCGACCGCTGTCTGATCGGTCGCGGGAGCGGGATCGTCGGACACCTCGGGATCGACATCGGCGACGACGTGTGGACCGGGCAGTTCGTCTACATCACGGACCAGAACCATGGGTACGACGACCCGCGTGTGCCGATCTCGAAGCAGGCTCAGCCGGAACGGCCGGTCACGATCGGCGACGGCTCATGGCTGGGGCACGGAACGGTCGTGTTGCCCGGAGCACGGATCGGGCGCCACGTGGTGATCGGCGCCAACAGCGTGGTGACCGGCGAGATCCCCGACTACAGCATCGCCGTCGGCGCGCCAGCCCGAGTGGTCAAGAGTCAGCGCCCGGTGTCAGACACCGACAAGTCGGTGTCAGAAACCTAATGATGGGCGCGCTCACACCCGGCGTTGCCGCAGGTGTTAGCGCGTGAGGTCTCTGGGCGGCGCGCAAGCTGCCATGTTGTTGTCGGCGGCGAACACCTCGAGCTTCTCGCTGACCGGGATGCCGGACACCTGCGTCTCGTAGAACGGAAGGTTCCGGCCCGACTCGCGCAGGTCGGCGGTGAACGCGCGGCGGTCGGCGATGTAGGCCCGGTAGTCGGCCTCCCACTGCGGCACCAGGTCCCGGCCCTTCGGATCAGTCGGCATCTGCGCAACCACGTCGTCGAGCATCTGCGCGATGATGTCCGTGGCGTCGTCGATGATGTCGGCGCGCTCGTTGACGAGCGCCGCGTCGGCGTTCTCCATCGTGCGGAAGTCGGCCAACGCAAGTCGCTGCCGATCGGCGCTGACGCAGATCGCCTCGGCGCGCGCCGCCCAGGCCTCGTCGTCGATGCGGTTGATCGGCTCCTTCGAGGCGAAGAACAGCGCCCAAGTCCAAAAGGCGGCGAAGCACACGAGACCCAGTGCGAGCGCGATCCGCGCGAGCAATCGCCAACGCGACGTGGGGCGCTCTGCCGCCGGCGCCGGGGTCAAGGACACGTCGGTCATCGGAGCTCAGTCATCTACTCGATCGATCTCGAGACCGTAAGGAGTGGGCCCGTGCACGACGAGTCGTACCTCGCACTCGCCCGGATCGGTCGCGCGCGCAGTGTGATGCATCGTCAGCTGCTCGCTGGCACCGGGCGCCACGTCGGTGAGCGTGGCGACGAGGTCGGGTACGCCCCGGGGCTGGCGCACGACGCCGTACACGGTGTAGCTGCGCAGCTCGTCGCTGCGGTTGGTTAGCGACGCCTCGACGTCGATCGCGCCCGGCCCGACAACACAGGACACGACGTGCGCTTCGACGGGTCCGGGCTCCATGAAGTCGACGAACTCGCGGATGAAGGACACGGTGAACACGATGCCGACGATCGACAGCGCCAGCGCCGCCGACCCGCTGATGATCCCCGTCAGCGCCATCCCTTCACCGGAACCGACCTGACGCGCCCGGCGCCGACCGCGGATACCGAACACCAGACCCAGGACACCGAGCACGACGCCGATCACGACGAACAACGGCATCCACGCGAAGACGAGGGCCACGAGTCCGCATGTCATGGCGGCGACGGCGATGCCGTTGCCGGCGCCGGCTCGGTCACCGCGTCGCAGCGGTGCCGCGCCATGGGGATCGATCATTCGCCGTCCGGCGTCGGCGACGTCGGCCGTCCACGCGTGCCCGTTGAACCATCGGTACTCGTGACGCCCGTGCGGATCGGGGAACCATCCCGAAGGCGTGGCAGCCGGGTCGGTCACCTCACAAGCTCCGATGCGAGCGAGTGAGCGGCCAGCTGCTGCGCAGGCGGCACGTGGCGTGGCCCGGGAACCCAATGCGCAGCCGGGGAACGCCATGAATGCTCACGGCGTCGCAGAGTACCGTCGCCCGCGTGGAGTTCGTCCTTGTCCGACACGGTCAGCCGGAGTGGGTTCGAGACGGATTCAACGTCGCCGATCCGCCCCTCACCGAGCTCGGACAGCGCCAGGCGAAACTGATGGCTGAGGCGCTGGCGGCGGAGAGGTTCGACGAGGTGCTCGTCTCGCCGCTGCTGCGAGCGCGCCAGACGGCGGCACCGCTCTATCGCGCGCTCGGGGTACCTGAGGTCGTCGACCCGTGGTTGGAGGAGATCCGCGACCCCAATTGGCACGGCACGCCGGCCGAGTACGCGCAGCAGCTGTACCGCGAGCTCGAGACCCGCCCGATCGACGCCAGGTGGGACGGTCTCACCGGCGGCGAGCCGATGCGCGACTTCACCGCCCGCATCCACGCTGCCGCCTCGGCGTTCCTCGCCGCCCGCGGGATGAAGCGGATCGACCACGAGCTGCCGTTCTGGTCGATCGACGAGCCCGGGAGGCGGATCGTGCTGATCGCCCACGCCGGCACCAACTCGGTCTTCATGTGCCATCTCCTCGGTCTGCAGCCGACACCGTGGGAATGGGACCGGTTCGTGTTCGGGCATGCATCGGTGAGCCGACTCGAGGCGCTCCAGGTTCACGAGGGATACACGTTCAGCCTGACCGCGCTGTCGAGCCTCGAGCACATACCTCGCGACGACCGCACGCGCTGACCCTGTCCGTATGCTCGGCGTCACATGCACGTGACACCCGCGCGGTACCGGCAGATCGCCGTCGCCTCGCTCGTGGCGTTGGTCGTCGTGATCGTCGCCGGCGCTGCAGTTCGCCTCACAAACAGCGGGCTCGGATGCGACGACTGGCCCAACTGCAACAAGACGACGTTCGTCGACGTGTCGTCGAAGCATGCCGCGATCGAGCAGGTGAACCGGCTCTTCAACGCGATCGTGACGGTGGCGGTGCTGGCCGTCGGCGTCCTGTCGCACCGGGTGCGCCCCCGCCCGCGTGGGGCGGTCGGGCTGGCGTGGACGCTCGTGGCGTTGGTGGCCGCCAATGCCGTCCTGGGCGGCATCTCGGTGCTCGTCGACCTCCATCCGCTGGCAATCCAGGGGCACCTGCTGCTGGCGCTCGCGGCGCTCGTCGTCAACCTCGTGCTGGTGGCCCGCTGCTCACCGCCGCCTGTGGGCGTTGCGATCTCACCGCTGTCGCTCCAGCTCGTGTGGTGGGTGGCGGCCGGCACGGTGGCGGCGATCGTCGCCGGCACGCTCGTCACCGGATCGGGCCCGCACGCCGGCGACGAGAACGCGCCACGGCTCGACCTCGACATCGAGTCGGTCGCCCGCGTCCACGGCGTGGTCGTGATGGCAACGATCGCCACCACGTTGGTCCTTTCGCTGCGCGTCAACGCACGGCCGGGCGAGCGCACGGCGCTGGCCGACGCCGCGTCGATCTGGCTGTTCGTCGGCATCGTCCAGGCAGCGATCGGCTACATCCAGTACTTCGCCGACCTGCCCGAAGTGCTCGTGGGCGCGCACGTCGGCGGTGCGGCAGCGATCACGTTGGCGACGACGCATCTCGTGCTGCGCGCCAATCCGGCCTACGTGAATGGCTCCACTTCGCGCACGCTTGAGGTGGGCGCGGCCGCAACGTAGAGTGCCGCCCGATGAGTGGGGCGTCCAGGGGGGAGCACCGAAGGGCGCGCGCGGTTGCGCGGGTGATACTCGGTCTGCTCGCGTTCTGTGGCGTGCTGGCGGTCGCCGGCGCGGCACACGCCCAGGACGACGTGGCTATCCAGGTGCAGGTGAGGGACCAGCAGCGCGACACCCAAGGTCGTGCCGACAACCAACCGCTGCCCGGCGTGTCGGTGACTGTCGTCGACGGGGGCGGAACCGAGATCGGAACGCTGGTCACCGACGCCGACGGGGTCGCTCTGTTCCCTGTGCCAGGTAGGGCCGACTACACGGTCCGTCTGGACGAGAGCACGCTGCCGGAGGGCAAGGAGCTGTCCGCCGACACACCCGCCGAGCAGGAGATCCTGACGGATCAATTCATCACCTCCAAGAAGATCGTCAACTACTTCACCGGAGCCAGTCAGCGACTTTCGCAGTCCACGGTCGAGAAATGGGCGCAGCGATTCGCCGACGGCGTTCGGCTGGGTTTGATCATCGCCATGTGCTCGGTCGGTCTGTCGCTGATCTTCGGCACCACCGGCCTCACCAACTTCGCCCACGGCGAGCTGGTGACGTTCGGGGCGCTGGTGGCGTGGACGCTGAACAGGACCGGCATGCACATCCTGGTGGCGACGCCGCTCGCGGTCGTCGCCGGCGGCCTGCTCGGATACGTACTCGACCGCTGGGGCTTCGCCAAGCTTCGCAAACGCGGAGTGGGCCTCATCTCGCAGATGGTGATCACGGTCGGTCTGTCGATCATGCTCAAGAACTTCTTCCTGTTCCGCTTCGGCGGCCGCGACAGGCCCTACTTCGACTACACCAACCAGGTCGGCGAGGATTTCGGCCCGGTCACGCTCACACCGCGCGACATGATCACGACGCTGCTCTCAGTGATCGTGCTGCTGGCGGTGGCGTTGTCGTTGCAGTACACGCGCCTCGGCAAGGCGACGCGTGCCGTGAGCGACAACGTCGACCTCGCGTCGGCGACGGGCATCGACACATCGCGGGTGATCCGCATCATCTGGG
>DASQTR010000127.1:0-8863 GCA_035641795.1 Ilumatobacter sp. | reverse complement strand
GGCCAGGATCGAGCCCTCTTCGGGGGAGACGTCGGCGTCGACGCCGGCCACCTCGCGCGCAGCCGAGAACAACGCCCGCCGCAGGACCCTGCTGCTGATTCGTTGGTCGATGTCGTCGATCAGCTCGAGCACCTCGTCCTTGGTGATCGCGTCCTGGGCCTTGACGATCGCCGGCCCGACGTACTTGTCGAACGTGAAGTCGCCGTCGCGCCAGTCGTCGGAGATCTGCTTGATGGTGTCGATCTCCGACTGCGCCAGGCTGTGATCGGCCGCCATGACGAGCGCCAGCAGTTCGAGCGCGGCGGTGTGCTCGCTGTCGGCCGTGGCGTGCACGGCGACGCCTCGGTAGAACTCGGCGAGCCGGTCGTTCATCGCGCTCCTACCGTAGTGCTGGAGAGACGCAGGGCACGCCGCAGGAAGTCGAGCTCGTGCAGCAGGAGGTTTTCGGCGATCTGCTCCTGCGGCGTCATGTGCGTCACGCCGACGAGCGGGAGCACCTCGTGCGGTCGGCCGGCAGCCAGCAGCGCCGCCGACAGCTGCAGTGTGTGGGCGGCGACGACGTTGTCATCCGCCAACCCGTGCACGAGCAGCAGTGGGCGTACGAGCTCGTGGGCCAACGGCAACAGCGAGTTGGCGTCGTACACCTCTGGTTGCTCGTTGGGGTCGCCGAGGTAGCGCTCGGTGTAGTGCGTGTCGTAGAGCCGCCACTCGGTGACGGGCGCGCCGGCGACGGCGGCGTGGAAGACGTCGGGTCGGCGCAGCACGGCGAGCGCGGCGAGGTAGCCCCCGAAGCTCCAGCCTCGAATCGCCACGCGCGTCAGGTCGAGCTGGGGATGCAGCGTGGCCGCTTCACGTAGCGCCCCGATCTGGTCGTCGAGCGCGCCGCTCGCCAGGTCGCCACGGACGGCGCGCTCGAAGGCGGAGCCGCGTCCGGGTGTGCCTCGCCCGTCGGCGACGACGACCGCGAAGCCCTGCTCGGCGAACCACTGCGACGTGAGAAAGGCGTTGTAGCTGCGGACCACGCGCTGTGCGTGCGGCCCGCCGTACGGATCGAGCAGCACCGGCAGCGGCGAGCCGTCGTGCTCGCTGGGGAGCAGCACCGCGGCGGTGGCGTTGTCGGTGCGTGCGCGCGGCAGCAGTGTGACCCGCGGCTGCACGAGCGGGCGCTCGGCGTGCCGCTCGAGCTCGTCGCCGCTCGGCAGGCGCCAGCGTCCGCCTGGCTCGTCGAGCGTCGTGGAGCGCAGCACGACGACGTCGCCGGTGGCGACGGCGTTGTGCACACCGGCGCCGGAGGTCAGCGCCGCCAGGCCGGTGCCGTCCCATCGGTAGATGTGCTGCACGGTCGCGTCGTCGATCGGGTTGGCGGAGAGTACGACGCGGTCGGGCTCGACCGAGATCACGTGCCGTACCTGGAGGTCGGCCGGCGTGACCGGCTCGCCGTTGACCATGAGGCGACGGGCGCCGTCGCGGTCGGCGACGGTGACGAGTAGGTCGGGTGCTGCCATCACGCCCGTGTTGGGAAAGAGCTCGACCCACGCGTCGTCGGCATCGGCAAGCAGCGTCGACGTGGCGCCGGTCGTGGTGTCGACGTTCAGCACCTCGAGCCGGCGCTGGTCACGCGACTGCACGGTGATGGTCAGCGCGTGGTCGGTCCAGTGGACGTCGCCGAGATAGGGCAAGCGCTCGCGATCCCAATCGACCTGTCGCGCCGGGGAACCGTCGAGCGAGCAGAGATGGAGCGTGACGTCGGGGTTGGGGGTACCGGCGGCGGGGTAGCGCACGGCGGCGGGCGCGGCGCCCGGGTCTGACGGGTCGGCGATGTGCCACACCTGCACCGGGGCCACGTCGACGCGGCAGGCCGCGATCGTCGTGCCGTCGGGCGACCACCAGTAGCCACGCTGACGCTGCATCTCCTCGGCGGCGACGAAGTCGGCGCTGCCCCACGTGACGGTGGCGAGGGTGGGCTCGCCGGCGACGACTCGTTGCCCGCCGTCGATGTCGGTCACGCACAACACCGGACCCCGCACGTAGGCGACCAGATCGCCGGACGGGCCGGGGCGCGGGTCGAACACCGGCCCTTCGACGATCAATTCGCGGGCTGTGCGGGACTGCAGGTCGGCGAAGAAGAGGCGGCCACTCAGCGCGAACGCCGCGACGGTCACGTCGGCGTCCGTTGCAAACGCGGTGATGCCGCCGGCCGCCTCGCGGGCGCGCTCGCGCCGAGCGCGTTCCTCCGGTGGCAGGTCGCCGGACACGTCGTCCAGCAGGACCAGAGGGTCGGCGACGAGCTGCTCGCCGCCGTTCAGCAGATCGACGATCCACAGGCAGTTGACCGGATCGGATCCGCCGCGGCTGCGGGCGAACGCGAGGCGTTCGCCGTCACGGCTGATGACGAGGTCTCGCGGCTCGCCGAGCGTGAAGCGGCGAGTTCGGGCGTACTGACGCGGGAACGTGTCGCCGTTCACACGCTGGCCTGCACGATGGCGTCGACGATCAACCGCCACGCGGCGTCGGAGTCGACGGACTCGAGCACGGTGCAGTTGGGTGCCGGGCGCTCCTTCAGATCGCGGCAATCGATCACGGTCATGCCGCGGGTCAGCTCGCCGCGCGTCTCGACCGCGACGTGACGCTCGCTGCTGGTGAACAGCTCGCCGTGGGTCAGCGCCAGCACTGCGAGCGGGTCGTGCAAGGCGGCCCCCACCATGTGCTCGTGGCGCCGCGTGTACGTCCCCGCGAAGAAGCGGAACAGGTCGGCGAGCACCGTGGGCAACCGCCCGCCGATTGCGTCGACCTCCGCGATCCGCGCGTCGGTGACGAGGAACTGGTGGGTCACGTCGAGCCCCGCCATCACCAGCGGCAGGCCCGATGCGAACACCATCGCCGCAGCCTCCGGGTCGGCCCAGATGTTGAACTCCGCGACCGCCGAACGGTTGCCGAACGAGCCGCCGCCCATCAGCGAGATGCCGGCTAGGCGATCGGTGAGGTCGGGCGCGGCACGCATCGCCAGGGCGACGTTCGTGAGTGGTCCAGTGGCGACGATCCAGACGCCCTCCTTGGCGCGACACGTGTCGACGATGAATCCCACCGCGTCGTCGCTCTCGGCGCCGCGTGCGGGCGCCGGCAGGTCGGCTCCGTCGAGCCCGCTCTCGCCGTGCACGAAGGCGGCGGGGTGCGGCTCGGCGAGCAGCGGGCGAATGGCGCCGGCATGCACTGGGGCGGTCAATCCGAGCAGGTCGCGCATGACGCAGGCGTTGTAGGTCGTGCGGTCGAGGGGCGCGTTGCCGGCCACCGTCGTGATGCCCACGAGCTCTGCGTAGTGAGCGGCGGCGATGATGGCCACCACGTCGTCGTGGCCGGGATCGCAGTCGAGCAGGATCGGGACGGGCATGCCGCTCAGCATCGCAGGTCGCATGCCACCATGGGCCAGATGGCGGTTCGACGCACGCTCGCGTTCGTGTTGCCAGTGGTGCTGACGCTGGGCGGCGCCTGCTCGGGCGACGACGACGACACCGGCGCGTCCACTGACACGCTCGTGACGACGACGCTCAGCCCGGCGGTTGCGACACCGGGCACCACGCCGGCTGATACCGACTCGACCGGCGCGGTGACGTCGAGTGATTCGTCGTCGACCGGTGCGTCCGCGACGGATGCCTTTTCCACTCAGGCGGCGTCCACACCGGCGCCGACCGTCGCAGTCGTCGACACGGGGGTGCCAGGCCTGACAAGCGACGATGCGTTCTGTGCCGCCTGGAGCCGGTTCGGCGGCTCGTGGCAATTGCTCGTGCAGGCTGCGGCGGCGGGCGATCCCGCCGAAGTCGCACGCCTCGAGGTGATCGCCTCGACGGTCGTACAGGACGCGTACGAGGACGTGTTCGCGGTCTGGCCGGCACAGCTCGAGAGCGAGCGGGCGGTGGCGGCCGGCGCCTACTTCGGCGCGTTCCAGCGCCGCAGCGCTGACGCCGCGGCGGCACTCAGCGCGGCAGGCGCGTCCGCCGCGGACGTCGCCCTGCTGGCACAGGCGTGGGACGCGGCGTTGGCCCAGTACGACCCGTCCACCACGGTGGAGGTCGCCGTGCCGCCCGATCTCGAGCCGATCGTCGGCCAGGCGGCGGCAGCATTCGGCGAGCAACGCGTGCCGCTCCAGGCCGACCCGAGCATGGTGATCACAGCCGAGACGCCGTCGACCGACGAGTTCCTCGCCACCGCCTGTCCGGATCGAGGTTGGATCGTGGGCCAGGACGTCGTGGCCGACTCCGCCTAGGCTCGCCGCGATGACGACCGTCGCGTTCGGTGCCGACCACGCCGGGTACGAGCTGAAGCAACACCTGATCGAGCGGCTGTCGGCGGCCGGTTTCGACATCATCGACCACGGCACGCATTCCAGCGCGAGCGTCGATTATCCCGAGTTCTGCGCCGCCGCGGCGCGCTCGGTCCGCGACGGCAAGGCCGACGTCGGCATCGTGCTCGGCGGCTCGGGCCAGGGCGAGCAGCTCGCCGCCAACAAGGTCAAGGGTGCCCGCGCCGCGCTCTGCAACTGCCTTTACACGGCGCGCCTGGCGCGCCAGCACAACGACGCCAACGTGTTGTCGATCGGCGCCCGAGTGGTCGGCGTCGGGCTCGCCGACGAGATCGTCGACACGTTTCTCGCGACCGACTTCGAAGGCGGGCGTCACGCTCTCCGCGTCGCCCAGATCACCGAGCTCGAGGAGCAGTTCTCGTGAACTTCCCAACCGACACGGCACCCGACTACGAGGTCGAGCGGTTGTTGGCGCTCGAGCTCGAGCGCCAGACGACCGGCCTCCAGCTGATCGCAAGTGAGAACTTCACGTCGCCGGCCGTGCTGCGGGCGACGGGCTCGGTGCTGACGAACAAGTACGCCGAGGGCTATCCCGGCAAGCGCTACTACGGCGGCAACGTGAACGTCGACTCGATCGAGGCGCTCGCCATCGAGCGCGTGAAGGCGCTGTTCGGGGCCGAGCACGCCAACGTGCAGCCACACTCCGGCGCCAACGCCAACATGTGCGTGTACCAGGCGCTGCTCAAGCCCGGCGACACGGTGCTCGGCCTGAGCCTCGACCACGGCGGCCACCTCACCCACGGCTCGCCCGTCAACGCCAGCGGCCTGCTGTACCACTTCGTGGCCTACGGCGTGGGCGCCGAGGAGCGGATCGATTTCGTCGACGCTCGCGCCAAGGCGCTCGAGCACCGCCCCAAGCTGATCGTGGCCGGGACCACGAGCTATCCACGGCGGCTCGACCCCGAGCCGTTCCGCGCCATCGCCGACGAGGTCGGGGCGTTGCTGATGTTCGACATCGCCCACCTCGCCGGACTTGTCGCCGGTGGGGCCCATCCGAACCCGGTGGCGCTGTCTGACGTCGTCACCTTCACGACCCACAAGACTCTTCGCGGTCCGCGCGGTGGGTGCATCGTCTGCAAGTCGGAGTACGCGGCGGCGATCGACAAGGCGGTGTTTCCGGGCTGGCAAGGTGGGCCGCTGGAGCACGCGATCGCAGGCAAGGCGGTGGCGTTCTACGAAGCGTCGCAGCCGGCCTTCGCGGAGTACGCGCGCCAGATCGTCCGCAACGCCTCGGCGCTGGCGGAGGCATTGTCGGGGGAGGGGTTCCGGCTGGTTTCGGGCGGCACCGACAACCATCTGATGGTGGTCGACCTGCGCCCGTTCGACGCCGACCTGACCGGGAAGGTGGCGCAGACGACGCTCGACGACGCCGGAATCACGCTCAACAAGAACACGGTGCCGAACGACCCGCGCAGTCCGTTCGTGACGAGCGGTCTGCGGATCGGCACGCCCTCGGTCACGACGCAGGGCATGCGCGAACCCGAGATGGCGGTGATCGCCTCGCTGATCGCCCGCGCCTTGCGCGAGCGCGAGAGCCCCGACACGCTGGCGGCGGCCAAGGCGGAGGTCGCCGAACTGTGCGCCAAGTTCCCGCCGTACCCCGACGGCGTGTGAGCAACCGGTGTCGCCGGGCCTTGCCGACTACCTGTTGATCGGCGCCGTAGCGGCCGTCGTCACCGCCATCGCGACGCCGATCGTGCGAGTCCTCGCTCACCGCGTCGGCTGGGTGGTGGCGCCCAACGCCCGGTCGGTGCACACGTCGCCGATCCCACACGTCGGTGGGATGGCGATGCTGATCGGCTTCCTCGTCGCCTTCGTCACGGCGTGGATGCTCGGCAGCTTCGAGTTGATCTTCGTCGACAACAGCGAGCCGAAGGGCATCCTGCTGGCTGCGCTGATCGTGTTCTTCACCGGCTTCCTCGACGACATCGTCGACCTGGCACCGCCGGGCAAGGTGACCGGCGTGGTGATGGCCGGCATCGTGCTGGCGTACTTCGGGGCGACGATGTTCTACTTCCGCGTCCCGTTCTTCGACGTCGTGATCCTGTCGAGCGACTGGACGCCGTTGGTCACGGTGCTCTGGCTGCTCGGGATGACGCAGGCGATCAACCTGATCGACGGTCTCGACGGACTCGCCGCCGGCATCGTCGCCATCGCCGCCACCTCGTTCTTCCTCTATGCCAACAAGCTCAACGATCTCGAGCTGCTGCCCGACCGCAACCTCGGCCCGCTGATCGCGATCATCACCGCCGGCGTCTGCGTCGGATTCCTGCCCTACAACTTCAATCCCGCCAGGATCTTCATGGGCGACAGCGGTGCGTTCCTCCTGGGCATGCTGCTCGCAGTGTCGACCAGCGTCGTCGGCGGCCGCGCCGACCCGAACACGCAGGACTTCGTGGGCCAGACGTTCTTCTTCTTCGCGCCGTTGGCGATCCCGCTGCTGATCCTCGGCGTGCCGATCCTCGACACACTGTTCGCGATCGTCCGCCGGCTCTCCAAGCGCCAGGCGCTCGACGTCGCCGACAAGGGCCACCTCCACCACCGATTGATGAACCTCGGCCACGGCCACCGCCGCTCGGTGCTGATCCTGTGGGCATGGACGGCGCTGCTGTCGGCGTTCGTGCTGTATCCCGTGCTGTCCGACGAGAACCCGAGCTATTTGACCTTTGGCATCGGTGCCCTCGGCATCGTGCTCTACACGATCATGCACCCGACCGTTCGCCGTAAGCGGGCGATGGCGGTGGAGGCAGCCCTCGACCGTCCGGCATCAGAGCAGATCGATCCGTCGCGGCCCGAGCGGCGTGAAGCGGCGCACGTGAGTGGCGCCTTGGAGTTGCCCGAGGAGGGTGCTGTCCAGTAGCTTGTGCTCGCGTTCACAAACTCCGTACCGGTCGCTGTGCGAACCTGTCCGTCCCACCTCGCCGTGATTGCCGCCCCATGAAACCGCTGCTCTTCAAGATCAGATCCGCCCGCGCGCCGTACGCGCAAGGCTCGACGAGCAGCGATCTGTTCGGTCGGGGCATGGATCTGGCGCTGGCAATGCTGGTGTTCGTGCTGCTCGGTTGGGCGATCGACAACTGGCTCGGCACCAAGCCGCTGTTCATCATCGTGTTCGCGGCGCTGGCGATGATCGGCGGCGGAGCGCGGCTCAAGTACTCCTACGACGAGGCGATGCGTCGCCACGAGCGCGAGCGCGCCGAGGCGATGCGGGCGGAGAGCCGGCGATGAACACCGTGCCGTCGATGTCGGCGCCGGTGATCGGCGACCCGGTCGAGCTGCAGGTCAGCTCCGACATGGTGAAGCGCGGTCTCATGGCGGCCCCGCTCTTGATCCTCATCGCCTTCCTTGTCTGGGGCAGCGACGGGGCTTGGTCGTCGGCGTACGCGATCGCGCTCGTGCTCGTCAACTTCATGCTCTCGGCGCTGCTCATCGGCTGGGCCGCCAAGATCTCGTTGGTGGTCCTCATGGCCGCCACGATGTTCGGCTATCTGTTCCGGCTGGGCCTGGTCTTCGCGGCCGTGTTCGTCGTCAAGGACGCCGCTTGGATTTCACTTCCGGCCGTCGGAGCGGCCATCATCGTGACCCATCTAGGGCTCCTCGTCTGGGAGCTCCGGTACGTCTCGATCTCGCTGGCCTATCCGGGCCTCAAGCCGAGCTCCCCGTCGTCAACCCCCGCGTCCACGAACCCCTGAGGTAGCAACAGCATGCTTGCGGTCGAATTCCCACCGATCAACGAGGTGATCCGGTGGAAGGACCTGTTCCCCAGCTTCAACAAGGTCGCCCTCATCTGCTGCCTGGCGTCGTTGATCGGCATCGGCATCTATCTGCTCGCCTCCCGGCGCGATCCGCTGGTCGCCCCCAAGGGCACCCGCAACCTGGCAGAGATCGGCGTCGACTTCATCGAAGATCAGATCGTCATGCAGACGATGGGCAAGGAGGGGCTGGGCTGGACACCCTTCCTGCTCACGTTGTTCATCTTCGTGTACCTGTGCAACCTGCCCGGGATCGTGCCGTTCCTGCAGTTCCCGGCGACGGCGCGCATGGCGCTCCCGCTGTTCCTGGCGCTCGTGGTGTGGGTCATCTACAACACGGTCGGCTTCAAGCACAACGGCGCCAAGTACATCACCGGCATGGTGTGGCCGCACTCGGTGCCCGTGGCGATGCGCCCGCTCGTGGGCGTGATCGAGATCCTGTCGAACATCATCCTGCGCCCGTTCAGCCTGGCGGTCCGACTCTTCGCCAACATGCTCGCCGGCCACCTGCTGCTGGTGAGCTTCGCGGTCATCACCGCGTCGGTCTTCGAGCCGAGCGGTCTGGCTGTCATCTGGCCGTTCTCGTTCGGCCTGCTGGTCGCCCTCACCGGCTTCGAGGTGCTGGTGGCGGTGCTCCAGGCGTTCATCTTCACCATCCTCGCCGCCGTCTACATCGGTGGCGCCATGCATCCAGAGCACTAGGAGGAGCATTGTCACTCGTACACGTCCTCGCCGAACAGGACCCGGGCGAGCT
>DASQTR010000126.1:0-4037 GCA_035641795.1 Ilumatobacter sp. | reverse complement strand
AGCACGTCCCGCAGCCTGTGGACAACTCCCGGAATCCAGCGGACTCCACGCCCAGTGCCGATTTCTACATACGACGTAAGGCTGCGTCACGTTGCCTCCCATGACTGCCCCCCATGTCGTGGAGAGAGAGACGCGGCACTGTTCGGGAGTGGCTTCGCCGAAGAGCCGGTGTTCAACGAGTGACCCGGCCACGGGGCGGCTGGCGGCGGCCAAGGCCGGCGGTCCTATTCGGTCACGACGGCGCGGAGCACGTCCAGCTTCGCGGCCCGGCGGGCCGGCCACACCGCGGCGAGCACACCGGCCAACGCCGCGAGCACGACGATGACTATGAGGGTCGCCACGGGGAGCCGGAACGTCTCGAGACCCTCGTCCGACATCGCGGTGACGAGCGCCCAACCGAAGAGCACGCCGACGAGGAGGCCGAGCATCGTGCCCTGTATCGCGATGATCACCGACTCCCAGCGGATCATCGATCGGAGCTGACTGCGTTTCATACCGACGGCGCGCATCATGCCGAGCTCGCGCGTTCGTTCGATGATCGACAGGGCGAGCGTGTTGGCGATGCCGAGCAGGGCGATGAAGATCGCGAGTGCGAGCATCGCGTAGATGAGGTTGAGCAGCTGGTCGATGAACATCGTCTGGTCGTCCTCGTACCCCGTCTGGTCGAGGACCTTCGCGCCGGGGTACCCGTCCGCGACCTGTTCGACGGCGGCCCGCGCCGTCGCCGTGTCAACCCCGCCGGCCTTCTTCACGAAGACCTGGTAGTCGTATTGGTCGTCGACGTTCGCCTCGTACGTCTCCGTGCCGAGCAGCCAGTCGCCGGCCGGCTGCGACTCGCCGTAGATCATCGCAACCGTGAGCTCCTTACCACCCGTGTCCTTGAACACGACCGGCACGCGGTCGCCGATCGACAGGTTCTTGTCCTTCGCGACGTCTTCGAACACCGCGATGGTGTCGGCGCCGAGGTCGCCGGGCGAGCCGGCGACCGGGTCGACGTCGATGAGCTCGAACGCCTCGTCGCTCGCGGCCACGAACTGCTTGGCGCTGCCGTCGATCTCGGCGACGCCGGCGCGGATCCCGCCGGCGACGTCGACCTCGGGTCGCTCGTTCAACGACGCCGCGAGTCTCGGGTCCAGGCCGCCGCTGGAGAGGCCAGCCGGTGACGTGATGATGAAGTCTCCGGTGAACGCCCGGTCGATGATCGTGCCGAAGGACGCCTTGGCCGACGCCGCGAAGATCGTGATGAAGGCGACGAGCCCGACGCCGATCATCAACGGCGCCGCGGTCGCTGCGGTACGCCTCGGGTTACGCATCGCGTTTTCGCGGGCGAGCTGGCCCCTGATCCCGAACAGCCGCGGCAGGGGCCAGCCGATGAACCGGCTCAGAGGCAGGGCCACGGTTCGGCCCAGCGTCACGACACCGAAGAACACCAGCAGCACCGCCGCGCCGACCATCAGCAGCGGGTTGCCGGGCGAGCCGAACAGCCCGTAGCCGAGCGCGGCGCCGCCGAGGACAAGGAGAGTGCAGCCGATGACGATGCGTTGCTTTGAGCCGTACCCTGTGCTGCCGACGGCGACTTCGCGCATCGCGGCGACGGGTGGCACCTTGCCGGCCCTGCGGGCCGGGGAGATCGCGGCGACGAGCGTGACGCCGACACCCGCGACCAGCGAGACGATCACGGTGTTGGCGGTCACGACGATCCCTCCGGCCGGGAGCTCGAAGCCGAGCGCGGCGAGGAGCGCCTTGAGCGCTGCGGCGACAAGGATGCCCGCGCCGATCCCGACCACCGAGGCGATCACGCCGACGGCGAGCGCCTCGAGGAGCACCGAGACGAGCACCTGTCGCTTACGGGCGCCGAGCGCACGCAGCAGCGCGTTTTCTTGTGTGCGTTGCGCGACGGTGATGAAGAAGGTGTTGAAGATGATGAAGCCGCCGACGAGCAGGGCGATCACGGCGAACACCAGCATGAAGGTGTTGAAGAAGCTGAGGCCCTGTTCGATCTCGTCTTGGCTCTCGTCGGTGATCTCGGTGCCAGTGACTGCTTCGGTTCCCTTGGGTAGCTCTGGCGCGATGCGCTGCACGATCTCGGTCTGCGAGATCCCGTCGTCGGCGATGACCAAGATGCTGTCGACTTTGTCCGGCTCGGCGATCAGCCGCTGCGCAGTGTCCAGGGTGAACAGCAAGAACGACGCGCCACCGGGGGAGTCGGCATCACCGAACTTCGCGATGCCGGCAACGGTGACGTCCTGCGGTCCGCCCTTTACGAGCACCTGCGCGGTGTCACCGACGCGGTAACCCGTGTCGTCTGCGCTCTTCTTGTCGATGACGGCCTCGTCGTCGGTGCGCGGCGGGTTGCCGTCCGCGAGTCGGAAACCGTTGAGCTCCTCAGAGTCGATCCAGTTTCCGCCCAACGTCGGCGGCCCGTTCTCCGGGTCGCCGACGGCGTCGCCGTCCTTGTCGACCAGCTGCGCGTAGCCACGGATGTCGGGCTGTGCGTCGGCCACCCCGTCGACGCCCGATACGGTGTCGAGGAGCGAGGCGTCGACCCGCCCGCGTTGTTCGATGCCTTCCGAGTCGAACGCGCCTTCGGCCCGGACGACGGCGTCGGTGTCGGCATAGATGTCCGAGAACAGGTCGTCGAACGTCTTCTGGATGGTGTCGATCAGGACCAGCGTCCCCGCCGTGAACGCCACGCCGAGCATGACCGCGAGGGATGTCGCGAAGAGGCGGAATTTGTGAGCGACGAGACTCTTGAATGTCGTGCGCAGCATGGATCACTCCCCGAACCGCTTGATCCGGTCGAGGACACGGTCCGCGGTCGGCTGCTGCATCTCGTCCACGACGCGGCCATCGCTGAGGAAGACCACCCGGTCCGCGTAACTGGCCGCCACGGGGTCGTGGGTCACCATCACGATCGTCTGGCCCATCTCGTCGACCGCCCGGCGCATGAACGAAAGCACATCCGTGCCCGCATGCGAGTCGAGGTTCCCCGTCGGCTCGTCGGCGAAGATGATCTGGGGTCTACTCGCCAGGGCTCGGGCGACCGCGACACGTTGCTGCTGCCCACCGGACAGCTCGCTCGGACGATGCTCGAGCCGGTCACCGAGCGCAACCGTCCCGATCACGCCGTCGATCCAGCCGCGGTCACCCTTGCGTCCAGCGAGCGTGAGCGGGAGCGTAATGTTCTCGTACGCGGTCAGCGTCGGGACCAAGTTGTACGCCTGGAAGACGAACCCGACACGGTCGCGGCGAAGCACCGTCAGATGGTTGTCGTCGAGCTCGCTGAGGTCGGTGTCGCCGATAAACGCGGCACCCGACGTCAGCAAGTCGAGTCCCGCGATGCAGTGCAGCAGCGTCGACTTTCCCGAACCAGACGGGCCCATGATCGCGCTGAACCGCGCGGTGTCGAACGCGACCGTCACGCCATCGAGTGCGCGAACCTCCGTCGAGCCACTGCCATACACCTTCACCGCATCGACCGTTGCCGCGGCAGCGGCGTTCGGTGCGGTCGCCGCCGGCGAGGAGTCCGTGATCGCCATCCGAGCCCCCGATCGCGATGACCGCCGGCCGATGGGCAGAGGCCGTCGCCGGTGGCGTGATTGCGCTTCGACGCGACTCCCGCCGCGCGATCGTGACTCTACGGCGCACCGGCCGGGCGTTCAACGCTCCAACGAAGCGCACCCACGTAACCGCGACGTGTCAGCGTTCGCATCGCGTTACGGGTCGCGCTCCTTAGCCGGGACCACGGTCGATTGCGGGCGCGATCACTGATAACACGACGGCGTGAGCGGCCGGCGCCGACGGCCGGACCGCGAAGGGCCCTGGGCCGTCGAAAAGCGACGGCCGCTACGAGATCCCTTGGAACGTCGATGCGGACCGGCCCGACGCGTGGCGCGGCTATGTCGAGCAGCTCCACCGCGCTCTGGCCGTCCAGGATCGAGGGGCCGCCTTCGAGGCGTTCCTGCGCGTGACCGGTACGCCCGACGAGGAGATCGCCGGCATGCGCGCCGCTCCGTTCTGGGGCGACCTCGAGGCGA
>DASQTR010000125.1:0-10962 GCA_035641795.1 Ilumatobacter sp. | reverse complement strand
GAGCCCGACCGGGGTGCAACCGCCGGTGCCGCTGCGAGGCCGCCATCGTCCGCGCCCCGGCCACACTGCGCCCGAAGCGGTCGCCGTGGAACGTGAGCGGCGCCGACGTCTGCAGCGTCGCGCCGATCGGCGCCAATCGTGCCCAGTCCGAACCTGGCCTGTCCGAACCTGGCGTGTCCGAACGTGGCGTGTCCGCGGGCGGCGTGGCGGCATCCGCCACGGTGCCGGCGTCCGGGCGCGTCGGGGTTTCGCCGCCACGCGCGCTGGATGAAGAGGCGCGCGCCTCCGGCCGGGAAGCAGGGGCTGTCAGTCGAGGGGGGTCGCTGTGGCGACGAAACGGCCAGCGCATCGGCTCACCCGCTGACCTGCTCGTTGATCTTGCCGATCTCGTCGATCAGTCGCTCGCGCAGCGGGTGCTCGAGGTCCAGGATCGTGTCGAGCGGCCAGTGCAGGTAGTACGCAACGTACGCGACCTCCTCGAAGAGACGGTCGGGCGCGTACGTCACGATTCCCCCGGGGCATCGCCGGCGATGTCCACCGTGAACTCCGTCGCGCAGTGCGGACACGTTACGGCGGCCTGCGTGTGGCCCTCCTGGTTGATCCTGCGATAAAGGTCTTGAAGGAACGCGAGGTCGGACGCAAACAAGCTCTCGACCACGAAGGTGTCCACCTCTGGCAACGTGCCGAGCTTGGTGATCGTGCGCGTGAGCAGGATCACGGTCAGGTACGACGGGTTCTCGCGGACGCGCGGGTCCGACTGCGGATAGATCTCGTCGCGTGCCCGTGCGATGCGCATCGTGCCCACCCGATGGATCGTGCCCTTGTCGTCCACGTAACCACGTGGCAACACGAACTCGAACTCGGTCTGCAGCGTCTGGTTCTGCATCGTCTGTGGGTGACTGCCACCGGTCGCTGAGTGCTGGTGTGCAGCGATCGTGGCGGTCATCAGCGCGCTCCGGGTCTCCGGAGCGGCGGCGCCCCTGCGTGAGCTGTGTCAGGCGGTCGCATCACAGCACCCGCTGGATGGTCTCGAACGTGAGGCTCCACTCTTGCTGCATCACGTCGGACCCACCGGCGCGCAGTGGGCTGAGCGTGCACTTGATCGGCCAGGCGTTCTCCAGGTAGAAGCGGGCGACCGGCTTGTTCTCGGCGTCGTACATGACGAGTGAGCAGCTCTTGCGAGCTTGCGCCATCATTCCCGCCTGCGCCGCCTCCAACCAAGAGTTCATCTCGAGGTTGGTGCCCATCGCCATCTTGAACTTGACCTCGCCCTTGGGCCGGGTGACTCCGGGGATCTTGTGGACACGCACTCCGTCGTCGGTCGACTCGATGTGCTCGATCACGTCGACCTCGGTGGAGATGCCCTGCAGCTCCGAGAAGCTGGCGATCTGCACGCCGTCGACACTGATGCCGAATCGACTCGCGGATACTGGTGATTCATTGGCCATTGCTGGACGTTCCTTTCAGGACGATGGCTCTTCGAACGATTGCTCGGATGCCGACGGGCTCACTCCTCGACGCCCGCTCCGCCGTTGAACTGGCTGATGCGGAAGACGACGAACTCGGCCGGCTTGACGGGGGCGATACCGATCTCGACGGTGAGAATGCCGACGTCGCGGTTCTCCGGCGGGTTGTTCTCGGCGTCGCACTTGACGAAGAAAGCCTCGGCCTGTGTACGCCCGAACAGGGCGCCGTCTCGCCAGACGCGACGCAGGAACATCGTCACCGTGCGGGTCACCGAGTCCCACAGCTTCGGATCGTTCGGTTCGAAGACGACCCAGTTGGTGCCGCCGAGGATCGAGGACTCCACGAAGTTGAACAGCCGGCGAACGTTCAGGTAGCGCCACTCGGGATCGCTCGACAACGTGCGCGCGCCCCAGATGCGGATGCCCTGGCCGGGGAACGAGCGGATGCAGTTGACGCCGTCAGGGTTGAGCTGGTCGTGCTCGCCCTTGGTGATGTTGAGCTCGAGCGACATCGCCCCGCGGATGACCTCGTTGGCAGGTGCCTTGTGGACGCCGCGCGTGTCGTCGTTGCGCGCCCACACGCCCGCGACCGAGCCTCCGGGTGGGATGAAGATTCCCTTCCCCTGCACGGGGTCCATCACCTTGACCCAGGGCCAGTACATGGTGGCGTACTTGGAGTCGTACCCCGTGATCTCGTTGCGCCAGCCCTTCACCTGCTGGGCGTTGAGCCCCGGAGGCGTGTCGAGGATGGCGACGCGGTTGGCCATCAGCTCGCAATGGGCGATCATCGCCAACTGCACGGCCTTGACGCCCTCGAGGTCGACCATGTCCTTCTGGTACGCAGCCATCAGGTCGGGTACGAGGAGCATCGTCACTTCCTCGACCGCCTCGAGGCCCGCGAAACCGGTGCGGTCGGCGGCGTCGCCGATGTAGTCGGTCGCGTCCACGTTCTCGATGGTGGCCGGCAGTGCGCCGCCACTGAGGTTGATCGTCGTGCGGGCGGGCTTGGCCGACGCCCCACGTACTTCCTGGATCGTTATGAGCTGCGACTCGGCCTTGACGCGCGTCACGACGTTGTTGCCACCGCGTCCGGTGGTGACGTTGTCGAACACCTCGTCGGGCTTGCCCGGCGACTTGACGATCAGCTTGAAATTGTCCTCGCTGGGCTCTGACGCGTCGGCGACCTCGACGGTGATGTTGTCACCTGCCGAGCCACCTTCGATCGCTTTGACAGTGAACGGTGGCTTGTCGCCCTCGGCGGCCGGCAGCTCCGCCTTGGCGGCCGGTGCCTCGGCCTCGCCGTCGGAGTCGGACGCCCCGACGCGCACGACATAGGCAACCCCGCCACCGTTGAGGAAGTAGGCGTAGACGGCGTGGGCGAGGTACGAGCCCTCGATGAACCCGCCGAAGTTGCTCACGAACTGCGTCCAGTTGGTGACAAGGATCGGGGTGTTGACCGGGCCGGACTCGGCAAAGCCGACGAACGCCGCGACAGCGGTGCCCACGCCCTCGATCGGTTTCGAGCCGGAGGACACCTCCTCCATGTAGACCCCGGGTGACAAATACGTCGGCACGGCTGGCCTTCCCTTCCTTCGATGCAGAGCAGAGAACGTGCGCCGGATCGCGGGACGCGGTGCCGGTCGCCCATGATCGTGGCCGCCCGCGGGCGGTGCGTGCTGAGGCATCCGGACCGCTGTTAGGGCAACCGGCGTTGCCCGAACGGACGCCACGACAGGGCTGGCGGGACGCGGCGGCGGGCGGCAGGCTGGGTCGAATGATCGAGCACGCCGACGCGGCCTTGGAAGCGTGGCTCTCCACGCTCGACCCACCCGTCGACGTCAGCTTCGAGCGCCTCACCGACGACAGCAAGGCCGGTACAACCGCGGCGAAGCGACCGGTGGTGTCGCTCGTGCTGACCAACGTGCGCGAGCAGATCGACAAGCGCGACAACCAGGTGACCGACCTGCGCACCGACGAGGGACGGGTGGTTGGGCGCCAGGCGGCGACGCGTTTCTTCGAGCTCGACTACCAGTGCACCGCCGGCGGGCCGGCGCGAGACGCCCACCGGGCGCTCGGCGACGTGCTGCAGTTGCTCGTCGACCACGACGTCGTGCCGTCCGAGCACGTGCCCGAGGAGTTGCGAACGCTGGGCTACCCGATCGACGCCACGCTCGTCGGCTCGTCGAGCAGCCTGGCCGCGCTCACGCTGCGCGTCGTGCTGCCGGTGCAACCGGCACCGGAGCGTGAGATCGGCCCGCCCGCCACGTCACTGCATCTCGAGATGGCGCCTCCGCCGGCGCCACGCAAGCCGGGGACGTCGACCACCGTCGCGGTACCTGCGGCGGAGGCGCCGGTCGGGCCGCTGCCCGAGCGCAAATGGACGACGGTGCGCCGCCGGGAACTGATCAACCGCCAGCAGTACGCGGCCGCCGCGGAAGAGGCAGCCGGCAAGCCGAAGTCACCGCGCAAGGGCAGCTGAGCGATGGCGATCGCAGTCGCATCCGGGGCCCAGTTGCAGTGCACGTTCGGGCTCGCCCCCGGGACGCTCAGCGTGCTCCCGGCCGGGCGCGTCAACGCCGACGGCGTGCCGATGGCGACAATCATGGACCACAAGCCGAACGTCAACATCGCCCCGTTCGGGATGTGCCAGAGCCTGGCCAACCCGCAGGTGGCGTCGGCGACGTCGGCAGCCCAGGGTGTGCTCACCCCGCAGCCGTGTGTGCCGATGACGCAGACGCCGTGGGCGCCGGGCTCACCGATGGTGACGGTCGGCGGTCAGCCGGCGCTCAACAACACGTCGACGTGCAACTGCATGTGGGCGGGCGTGATCACCATCACCAACCCAGGCGCGAAGACAGTGATGGTGCCGTAGTCGAGCGGGTCTTCAGATCACTCCGGTGCGCATTGCGAAGGCCACGGCGTGGCTTCTGTTGCGCAGGTGGAGACGGCTGGTCACGTCGTGGATGACGTTCTTGATCGTGCGTTCCGAGTACGCCAGCGTGTCGGCGATCGCCGCCGTGTCGTAGCCCTCGGCCAATAGCCGCAGCACCTCGATCTCGCGCGTCGTGAAGCCGTTGGGGCTGATTCCCTTCGGTGCCAGCACGCGCTGCTGCAAGCGGCTCATCTGCTCGAGCAGCCGGCCGAGCAGATCGGGTGCCATCTGCCCGTCGCCGCGCGCCGCCGCCACGACGGTCGAGCTCAGTCGCTCCGGCGTCGCCTCGACGCGTCGCAACAGGCCGCTGACACCCAACTCGACGGCACGCATCAACGCGTCGTCGTCGATGTGCCCGCACACCACGACGATGTGGTTGTGCCCGCTGCGTTTGAGATTGCGCAGCAGGCATTCGGCGTTGTCGTCGAGGCGCTCGACCACGACGACGACCACATCGGCCTCGTCGCGGCTCGTGGCCTCCGCCACGAAGACCTCAGGTCGCCCGCGCATCTGCGTCGCAACCCCAGCCTCCGTGATGGGGTCGTCGCCGCATACAAGTACAGAGAGCCGACCGCTCATTCGAATTCTCCTCTCGTAGAACTCGGTGTTGCGGCTCTTCGGTGTGGTCCATGCCCGCCTCGAGCATCACGTCGTCGCCACGGCAACAGTCGCACAAACGACAGACGTTTGACCAGCCCCGGAGATACCTCCGAACGGATTCTTGACAAGAATTGCCCTTTCGGGCGATTCCCGTGGCGTGGAAAGGAATCGCCCCATGCACTCTGAGACTCACCGCTCCACGTCGCCACGTGGTTCCCTGGCGCCCATGGGAACCTCGGTGTCTCTCCAGCAGACCGCGCTCGCCGTGCAGCCCGGTGAATCCGTCTCGACCGAGTTGCGCGTTCGCAACACCGGCGATGTCGTCGACCAGTTCGCGTTCCAGCCGCTCGGCGACGCCGCGCCCTGGATCACGGTCGAGCCGCCGACGGTCCGGCTGTTCCCCGAGACCGACGCGCTCGTCACGGTGACGATCGCTCCCCCGCGCGATTCGTCCAGCAAGCCCGGCATCGCCACGTGGGCGGTCAAGGCGGTTCCGAAGGAGGATCCGGTCGGTGCCGCCGTCGGCGAGGGCACCGTCGACGTCGGCAGCTTCGTCGAGCTCGGCGCCGAGCTGCAACCCTCCACAGGGCACTCGCGCTTCACCGGCAAGTTCGAAACAGCCATCGACAATCGCGGCAACCTGGCGGTACCGGTGCGGATCAACGGCAACGACACCGAGCACGTGCTCGATTTCGACATCAAGCCGCCGCAGATCGACAGCCAGCCGGGATCGGCGCACTTCGCCAAGATCCGCGTCAAGCCCGTGAAGCGGATCTGGAACGGGCAGCCGAAGGCGCATCCGTTCCAGATCGTCGTCGAGCCACAGGCCCGGGTCACCGAGGCGCCGGCAGCCGATGACGACGCCACGGCGCCGGTTGCGACACCGCATCCGCCGATCGTGCTCAACGGCAACCTGCTTCAGGAGCCGGTGATCCCGAAGTGGCTGTGGAAGGCCGTCGTCGCCCTGATCGCGCTGATCCTGCTGCTGTTCATCCTGTGGAAGACGCTGCTCAAGCCGTCCGTCGAATCGGCTGCCCGCGAGGTCGCCGTCGAGGAAGTGGCCCCCGTCTCGAGCGCCGTCGCGGCGATCGCACCAGAGGTGTCGGAAGCAGCCACGCAGGCATCGGAGGCGGCGGGCGCCGCCGAAGAGGCAGCGGGCGCGGCTGAGGAGGCGGCGGGCGCGGCTGAAGAGGCGGCCGGTGGCGCTGCCGCGGGCGGTGGTGGCGGCGGTGGCGCGCTCGGCAACGTGTTCAACGAGAGCACCGAGCCCACGCACTTCCGCTTGACGGTCGACACGGGCGTAGGGGCGACGAACAGCGCGGCCGGGGCGCCGAACGGCGAGAACCAGACATTCGCCCTCACCGACCTGATCCTGCAGAACCCGAGCGGCGACATCGGCCGCATTCGCGTGCTGATCGCCGGTACGCCGATCCTGGAGTCGGCGCTCGAGAACTTCCGCGACCTCGACTTCCACTTCGTCGCCCCGTACGTCGTGAATCCGGGTGAGTCGATCTCGATCGAGGTCGACTGCGCCGCCGACCAGATCGTCGTCGGCGACCCATGCAGCGACGCGGTCTCCTTCGCAGGCTTCACGACCACCGTCACCGAGGTGCCGGCGACGAGCGCGCCGTAAGGCTGATCGGCGGATCATCGTGAATCGCCGCCGGCTCTGCACCGCGCGACTCGTGGCCGCCTCGGCGCTACTCGCCGTGACGGTCGGGGCCGTCGCCACGCCTTCGGGCGGTCAGGCGCTCGGGCCGGTCGTCGCGATCACGCCGCACGAGCTGTCCGGCTCGTCTGGTCAGGTCGAAAACCCCGCGCTCTCCGGTCGCGGCGAGAACGCTGGCGTCTTCGACGGCGAGATCAACGTCAACGGCTGGGCCCTGTTCGATGTGGCTGGCCAAGAGGCGATGTTCGGCGACGAAGGTCAGGGGATCACCGTGAGCGGAAACGCGTGTGCGACGCTCGAGGCGCGGGAGGTCTTGGTCCCGATCATCATCACGTTCGCCAGCGCCGCGCAGCAATTCGACGTTCAGACGGCGTTCGTCCTGCGCGACCGCTGTCGCGGGATCGAACGCGAGGTGTACCGAACCCCGTACGACTACAGCAACAACTCGATCATGGCGCTCTCGCACACCGGTCGCTTCGGTGTGATCTCCGTCTTCAACGACCAGATCCAGCAGTACGTCGTGCTGCGCGTCGACACCGAGACGCTGGCACTCGCCGAAATGCCGTTGCCAGGCGGCTACTTCGCGGTGGACGCCGACCTCGGCCTCGACATCTCCGACGACGGCAACGTCGTCGTGGCATCGGTGTTGCGCTTCTTCGCCCCGGCCTTCGCGCAGACCGGTACGTTCGTCGACGTGGCGGCGTGGACCGTGTCGTCGAATGCGGTGAGCATCGTCTCCAATGCTCCCGCCAGACCATCGGCGGCGTTCCCCTCGGTGTCTGGCGACGGTCGCTTCGTCGCCTTCACGGCGAGCAAGGCACTCGCCGGTGGCGAGTCGGGCAATGGCCCGTGGGTCTACGTCGCCGATCGCTCGAACGGCGCGATCCGGCTCGTCAGCGCCGCGAACGGGCACTCGTACCACACGTCCATCACGAGAGACGGTTCGCAAGTGGCGTACACGGTCGGCGCCACGGCCTGTCAATACGATACGTCGTCGTTGTCGGACGGCTTCTTCGGCTGTCCCGGCGCCCGGATCGACGTCGCCTTCGGTCCCTCGCCGGGCTTCACGACAGCGTTCGCGACCGAGACGATCAGCCTCGCACCCAACGGCGCTCCGGCGCCGGGCCGGCATCACCAGCCGGCACTGTCGGGCAACGGGCGGTGGGTTGCGTGGATCTCCAACAACGCCGCAGGGCTCGGGATCACGGACACCTCGATCTTTGGTGAGAACGCATTCATGCGGCGGCGTGACCCCGGACTCGTCGTCGACCCGATCGATTTCGGCACGATCGGCGCCAACACGTCCTCGATCCTGGCGACCACGGTGCGCAACACCGGCCGTACCTCGGTGTCGCTCGACGCGATCTCGGCCACGCCCGGCGTCTTCACCATCCAAGGTGGTGGCACGTGTGCCGGCGGATCGGTGCTACCGCCGGGTGCAACCTGCACGGTGAACGTGCGATACGCGGCCCCCAACAACACCAGCTCGGCGAACGGCTCGATCACCGTTGCGGAGAGCGGGTACGACCCGATCTCCGGGGTCGCCCGGCTGATCGGCGCATCGTCCTTCACGCCGCCACCGACGACAACCACGACCACGCCCACCACCCCAGGACCCACGACAACGGTCGGCCAGGTGCCGCCGGGGCGCACCACGACCACGACGAGCACGACTGCGCCGCCCGGCCAGGTCTCGCTCACGGCCGACCCCAACCCTGTCGACTTCGGCCAGGTCGCGGTCGGCATCGGCTCGCCGATCCAGACCGTCACGATCACGAACATCGGCACCGGTTCGGGCCAGATGCTGACCGAGCTCGGCGGACCCAGCCCGGCGGACTTCTTCGTCGTCAGCAACGGCTGCAACGAGCTCGTCATCGCACCGGGACAGTCGTGCACGATGCAGATCATGATGATCCCGCTCGCCGGCGGCCTGCGAGAGGCGTCGCTGATCCTCACCGCCGGCGGTGTCTCCGGCGACATCGCCATGTTCGGCACCGGTCACTTCGCACCCCAGCTGCTCTCGTCGCCGGCGGCGATCACAACCGAGCAGTTCACGACGATCGTCGGGCGCGGCTTCCCGCCGGACCAGACGTTCGACGTCCATGTCGACCCCACCGGCCTCGTGCTCACGGTGACCTCTGATGCCCAGGGTCAGTTCCGCATCCCGCTCAGCCCGATCGGGAAGCTGTCACTCGGGAACTACATCCTCCGTGTCAACCCGGTTCCCGACGTGTTCGATCTCGTCCGCGGTCAGCTCGTCGTCGTGCTCTCGACATTCGAGCCCCAGGGCCCCGGCGGTGCGGCGTTCGCGGATGCGCTGATCGTCACTCGCGGCTGAGCGCGTAATCGGCCTCTCGCTCGGCAGCGCCGTGTCAGAATGCGCCCGGTCGCCGTCGAGCACCTCGACCATCCACCGGCGGCACGGCAGGAGCCTTGGTTCGGCATGCACATCAACCATCAGACGCTCCGTAGAGCGGGCTGCGTCGCGGCGGCCGCGTTGCTCGCGATCACCCTCGGGGCCGTCGCCCCCACGTCGCCGGGCAGCGCCCTCGGCGCGGTGATCGCGATTACGCCCAACGAGGTCACGTCCAACGGTTTCGTCGGCGTCGTCACCGACCCGTCGCTGTCGGGCCGTGGCGAAGTTGCCGGGCTCTTCGACGAGGAGGTCCAGGAGACGTCGTTCGTGTTCCTCGACGCGGCGGGCCGCGAGCCGATGCTCGACGGGCTGGGAACCGCGGTGAGCGGTGACGGGTGCACCGCCCTGTGGGCGCGCCCCAACAACAGCACCAATCCCGCTGATTCCGTGTCGATCGGAGTCACCAACCGGTGCAACGGCAGCGAGCGCGAGCTGTTTCGCACGAACAACGGCTACCAGAGCGGTGGTGGCCTGGCCCTCAACTTCGACGGCCGGTTCGGCGTCGCCGTGCTCCCGCCATCGTTCGCCAGCGAGTTCGAACCGAACGCCGTGGCGCGCATCGACACGACGAACGGCGCGCTGACGTTCATGCCGCCTCACGGGTTTCCGTACTTCGGATGGGATCCCCACCTCGGGGTCGACATCTCCGATGACGGCAACGTGGTCGTGGCAGTCGAGTCGGGTTCGGTCGCCTCCACGACATTGCAACTGTTACGCGACGTCGTCGCCTGGGACGTCCCCTCGAACACGACAGCATTCCTCAGCGGCGCACCGAGCCAGGCCAGGGGTTCCGGCTTCCCGTCGATCTCGGGTGACGGCCGCTTCGTCTCGTTCACATCGATCAAGCCCTTGACCGGACCTCAACGCGCCGGCGGTCCGTGGACGTTCGTCGCCGACCGCAGCAATGGCGAGATCCGCATGATCAGCGTTGCGACCGAGCGGACATACCACTCGTCGATCACCCGCGACGCCTCCCAGGTCGCGTACACCGTTGCGGGACCCAGCTGCCAGTTCAACCCGCAGACGCTGGCAGGGATCGAGTTCACGTGTCCAGGCGCGCGGGTTGACGTCGCCTATGGACCCACGCCCGGGTTCACAGCTCCGTTCTCGAGAGAGACCATCAGCATCCTCGCCAACGGGGCGCAGGGCGGCACGCACATGATGCCCGCGCTCTCCGGCAACGGGCAGTGGGTCGCATGGATATCCGACGCCGGAAACGCGCTGCTCGGGTCAGGCGATCCCGAACTCGGCTTCCAGCACGCCTTCACCCGTCGGCGCGACCCGGGCCTGGCGGTCGACGCGGTCAACTTCGGGACGATCGCCGCCAACACGAGCTCGACGCTCACGACGACCGTCACCAACACCGGGCGCACCTCGATCTCGGTCGATTCGATCACGGCCGCGCCCGGCCAGTTCACCATCCAAGGCGGCGGCTCGTGCGTGGGCGGCATGGTCCTATCCCCCGGAACGACATGCACGGTCAACGTCCGGTATTCGGCGCCGAACAACAACAGCACGACGAACGGCAGCATCGTGGTCTCCGAATTCGGCAAGGACGCGGTGAGCGCGTCGAACACGCTCACGGGCTCGTCGTCGTTCACACCACCGCCGACCACCACCGCAACCACAACCACAACCACGATCGCCGGGCAGCGCACACCGCCGACGACCACGACCACCACGACGCCGGGCAACATCGCCCTCGATGCCGATCCCAACCCGGTCGACTTCGGGCAGCTCGCGGTGGGCATCGGATCGCCGATCCAGACCGTGACGATCACCAACGTCGGCACCGCATCCGGACAGCTGTTCACCGATCTCGGCGGCTCGAATCCCGACGACTTCTTCGTCGCCCGTAACGGCTGCAACGAGGTCACGC
>DASQTR010000124.1:0-17097 GCA_035641795.1 Ilumatobacter sp. | reverse complement strand
CCCGCTACGAGCACATGTTCAAAGTGATCACGTTCGATCATGTCGGCCACGGTCGATCTGATCCGAGTGCCTTCGACGTACAGCGGTATTCGTCGCTCGCCGGCTATGCGACCGATGTGGTCGAGCTGTGTCGTGCGCTCGAGCTCGAGGACGTGATCTTCGTGGGGCACTCGGTGTCAGCGATGATCGGCGGCTTGGCGGCCGCTCGGGAGCCGGAGCTGTTCGACAAGTTGGTGATGGTCGGGCCGTCGCCGCGCTACATCGATTCCGCCGGCTACGTCGGCGGATTCGCCGAGGCCGACATCGTCGACATGCTCGATTCCCTCGACAGCAACTACCTCGGCTGGTCGTCATCGATGGCCCCAATGATCGTCGGCAATCCGGACCGCCCCGAGTTGGGCGCGGAGCTGACCGCCAGCTTCTGTCGCACCGATCCCACAGTGGCGAAGCATTTCGCCCGTGTCACCTTCTTGTCCGACAACCGCGATGATCTTGCCAAGGTGTCAGTGCCGACGTTGGTTCTGCAGTGCCGCAGCGATGTGATCGCACCGGTCGCAGTGGGCATGTACGTCCGGGATCAACTCCCGAACGCCACATACAGGTTGTTGGACGCGACAGGTCACTGCCCGAACCTGTCGGCACCCGACGAGACAGCGGCTGCGATCGACGAGTTCCTCGGAGTGACCCGCTGATCCGTGATGGAACGGCGATACGAGCATGCCGCCTGCGGGCTACTCACAACCGGTGCCGACGGCACGATTCTGTCCGTCAACCACACCTTTCTCAGCTGGCTCGGGGCTGAGCGGAGCGACCTGGTCGATCGGCGCACCTTCGCCGACCTGCTGACCGGCGGCGGTCGCATCTACTACGAAACCCACTACGCACCGATGCTGGCGATGCAGGGATCCGCGCGCGAGATCGCCTTCGATCTGCTTGGTAGCGGCGGGCGTCGACTTTCCGTGCTGGTGAATGCGCGAGCTGAGGTCGTGGACGGCGATCGGGTGATCCATGTGGCCGTGTTCGACGCCACAGAACGCCGCATGTACGAGCGAGAGCTGCTGGCAGCCAAGGAACGCGCCGAACGATCCGAGGCCCAATCCCAGGTGCTCGCCCGCACACTGCAAGAAACACTGTTACCGCACCGCCTGCCCACGATTCCCGGACTGGACGTCGCCGGCGTCTATCTTGCCGCCGGCGCCGGACACGAGATCGGTGGCGACTTCTACGACGTGTTCCAAGTCCGCCCGGACGACTGGATAATCGCACTCGGTGACGTCGAAGGCAAAGGCGTGGACGCCGCAGTCGTGACGGCACTGGTCCGCTACAGCATCCGTGCCGCCGCAGTCGAACACGAGCCTTCGGGAGTGCTGCGGATCGTCAACGAGATCCTCCTCCGTGACGACACACCGAGGTTCTGCACCGCCGTGGTCCTGCGCTGTCGGCGAAACCGAGGTAACTGGCGCATCACGATCAGCTGTGGCGGACATCCTCCGCCGATCCTGGCCACGAAGGACGCTGTCGACCTCGTCGGCAGACCAGGCAGCTTGCTCGGCGTCTTCCCCGATGTCGAGTTTCACGACGTCGACATTCACCTCGACGAGATCACCCTGGTCGTCGCGTACACCGACGGCGTGAGCGAAGCGCGCCGCAATCGCGAACAGTTCGGCGAAGAACGAATCCTCGAGCTCGTGGGCCGCTTCAGCGATCATCCCGTCGACGGCGTCCTCAAACATCTGGTCGACGCTGTGCTCGAGTTCGGTGGTCGACCGAATTACGACGACATCGCAGCCATCGCCATTCGCCCCGCGTCCAAGGAGGTCCGACGTGCCAACGATTGATGGCAACGGTCACCGTAGGTGTCGTCGGTTGGTCTTCTCGCCGGTGTCGACCGGTGTCACAGTGTGATGGTGGCCAGGATCCAGACCCGTCCGACAGGCGAGGACGTGCACGAGTTCCTCGACTCGGTGCCCGATCAGCGTCGCCGCGCGGAAGGGCACGCGTTGCGATCGCTGTTCGAACGCGTCACTGGTGCGCCGGCGGTGATGTGGGGTCCGTCGATGGTGGGTTTCGGTTCTCGGCCGTACACGAACACGATGGGAACCAATGACTGGTTCATCGTTGGCTTCTCGCCCCGCAAGAACGCGCTGACCATCTATGGGATCAACGATGGGTATGCGTCGACAGCGGATCCGCTGCTCGCGGCGTTGGGTCCGTCGACGACCGGGAAGAGCTGCGTCTACGTCAAACGGCTCGACCGAATCGACCAGGGCGTGTTGGAGCATCTCATCCGCAATGCCTGGTCGCGATCCGCCGACCCAGCTGACCAACGCTGAATTGCCGGCGACCGGTCATCGATCGGCGTCACGGGGTCCCGCTGCGCGGTTCCAGGACGATCACCGGCGTCTCGGTCGACCGCCCGACCGCATGCGCGTCGAGCCTCGGATCGACCGCGACCCAGCGCTGCCACAGTCGATCACGCTCCTCCCCCGCCGAAGGGCGTGCGCGCACCAGGCGCGGCTGCTGGTGCGCTAACCGAATGACGGCGTCCGGGTGGGCCTCGAGGTTGCGCCACCACGCGGGATGGCCCTCGTCCCAGCCGTTCATCGCGATCGCGACGAGGTTAGGACCGTCTTCGAGGTAGCCGATGATGACACTGCGCTCTTGCCCGGACTTCCGCCCGATGGTGGTGAGGCGCAGCGCGCCCCACCCGCGCTTGTTCGAGGTCATCCACAGGAACCGACCGCCACTGATCCGGTACAGCGCGCGATGAACGCGCCAGGCCGTGTGTACGAACCACGGCGGCGGGTGTTTCGGCGGTCGGATTGCTGCATTGCTCATTCGTTGGCGACTCCTCCCCCACGGGGCGACACTCTCCACGGTACGCCGCAGTGACGGAACCCCGGTCGAAGCCGGCGATCATGGACGGGTTGTTCCTGCGATTCCCGCCCGTGGTCATCCCCACGCGCGGCGGCGACAGAACCCGAGTCCAGTGAAAAGCCGCTCGGATGCGACGTTGCCATCGGTGATGGTGGCGCCCACTTCGGAAATCCCCGCAGCGGCGAGCGACGCAAGGCACAGCCGTACCGTGGCTCGGGCCAAGCCGCGCTGCTTGCGCTTTGATGCGACGACGACAGGGTCGATGTAGTGAACCTCCTTCACGACCACGACGAACGAGAACGCGACGACGATCTCTTGCTCGGTTACGACAAAGGAGTGCGGACGTTCGATCCGAGCGAGATACTGGTCGATCGCAGCGCACGCATCATCGAGGTTTTCACCCTCGTCGTCGATCGTGTTTCGGTAGCCGTCGAGAAGCAACGCCGCAAGCGCATCGCGGTCGGCTTCGACGGGGTGGCGCGCTCTCACCGAACGCTCACCTGGTGCCACCACGATGGGTGACATCCGATACTCGCTACGAGTGTGTGTCACCGGGTGATCCCGTCACCGTTCACGACACAAACCTACGGGCGACCACCGATGTGCGCGCCGGGCGATGACCCGGCGATGCGTTCGAGCACCAACTGGTACGGTCGGATCTCCGCCACCGAAAGGAGCAGCAGCATGGCGAACATCACGTCGATCGCTGAGGCGTTCTTCGACGCCTGCGAAACCGGGCAGGGCTGGAGTGGCTGTTCGGAGTACTGCACGTCCGATGCAACCTTCGCAGCTCAGGCCGAGCCCTTGGCCGGAGTCACGACCCTCGAGGGCTATTGCGAGTGGATGAAGGGCCTGCTGACCTTCGTGCCCGACGGGAAGTACGACCTGAAGTCGTTCGCCACGGACACGGAGCGTGCCAGCGTGTGTGCCTACGCCGTATTCCATGGCACTCACACCGGCGAGGGCGGTCCGTTGCCACCAACGGGCAAGAGCACCGCCACCGACTATGTCTATGTCATGACGTTCGAAGGCGACAAGATCCACCACATGACGAAAATCTGGAACGCCGACTGGGCGTTGCGGGAACTGGGATGGACCGCCTGAACTGACGTACCCGGTGAAGTGCCGGTGGGGACACATCAAAAGTTCCTGACGTGCGCCGATGGTGTTCAGGCGCGGGCGCGAGTCTTTCGTAGTGCCGGGTCGGCGAGTGCGAGTGCGCGATCGGCTACTCGCATCGTGCGACCTGCCGCTCCTGGCGTTGACGAGTCGACCAGGTTGCCCATCACCTGCAACGTGATGCCCGCCACCGCGTGGGTGCCGACCGCCAACCGCAAGCCGGTGCGCATCAGTCGCGGGTGGCCGATCAGGAAGGCGAACCGGCGGCCGGTGCGCAGGAAGCCGTCGAAGCGCTCGCCGATCTGACGGTCGTACGCGACCGGGGCGCTGGCTGGGTCGGCCAGGAACAGGTCGGCCGCGAGCACTCCCGATTCGAGCGCGTAGTCGATGCCCTCACCGTTCATCGGGTTGATCAACCCGGCCGCGTCGCCGATCGCCATCCAACCCGGGCCGTGACGGCGCACTGCGCTCATCGGCAGGCGCCACGCCCGGGGACGATCGAGGTTGGGACCGATCCCCCATGTGTCGCGCACGAGAGCGCGGTAGCTGTCGAGCAGTGTGTTGAGGTTGAGCGCGTTGAAGCCCTTCATCGTCGACAATGCACCCACGCCGATGTTGACGGTGCCATCGCCACACGGGAACATCCAGCCGTACCCAGGGACCCATGTGCCGTGTTCGTCCTTGACCGTGAGGCAGGCCTCGATCAGTGGGTCGGCGTGGCGCGGGCTTTCGACGTACGCCCGGATCGCCAGCCCATAGGGCTCCTTCGGATCGCGCAGGGCGCCCAGTTGGCGGGCCACCGCGCCTTGCGGACCGGCGGCGAGCACGACCAGATCGGCGTCGACGGCACCGCCGGGAGTGGCCGCGCCGGTGACGCGGCCGCCGGGTTCGATCGCGACCGACTGAACATCGGTGTCGAAGCGCACATCGGCGCCGGCCTCGATGGCGGCGTCGATCAGCGCCGCGTCGAGTCGCCGCCGCGGCCACACCGCACCGTGCGCCGGGAACCGGTGCCCGTCGCGACGCGCGGGACTCGCCCACGGCAGCTCGCGGACGCGCCGTCCGGCGATCATCCGTAGGCCGTCGATGCGGTGGGCGCCGTCGAGCGGGATCTTCAGCTCCTCCAGCGCGGCAACCGCCCGCGGCGTCAGCCCGTCGCCGCACACCTTGTCGCGCCCGTACGGGCCCTTCTCGAACACCACCACGCGTGCGCCCCCGCGGGCCGCGCGCGTGGCGACCGCGGCGCCGGCCGGCCCGCCGCCGATCACCGCGATGTCGAAGCGCTCGTGCATGCGCCCCGAATTCAATCGGCTACCGGTTGCTCTGCGTGCTGCTGGTGATGGTGGATGACCTCGGCGACGATGAAGCGCAGGAACTTCTCCGAGAACACCGGGTCGAGACCGGACTCCACGGCGAGCGCTCGCAGGCGTGCCACCTGCTGCTCCTCGCGGAGCGGGTCGGCAGCCGGCAAACCGACGTCCGCCTTGTAGCGGCCGACGTCCTGCGTGATCTTGAACCGCTCGGCGAGGAGGTGGACTAGAGCGGCGTCGATGTTGTCGATACTTGCCCGGTAACGCGCGAGCTGTGCGTCGGGTGCCGCGCTGTCGGACACGGTGCGGTCGTCGGCCATGGTTCGCACGACGCTACCGTGCGGCACGTGACTGGCTCCGCCGCCGACGCCCATGAGCTGCCCCGTCTCTTCGTCGACCATCCGTTCCCGGAGGTCTACGCCGATCTCGTCGCCGGTCGCGCGATCGTCGTCGGTTCCGGCACCGACGATGGGCTGGACACCGCCGACGCGATCCTCGCCGGGGCGGTGCGGCCTTGGAACGCGGCGGCGTTCGCCAAGGCGCCGAACGCGAAGGTCATCTCACGCGTCGGTGTGGGGTACGACAACGTCGACGTCGCCGACGCCACCGCCGCCCGAGTGGTGGTGTGCAACACGCCGATCGCACCCATGGTCTCCACCGCCGAGCACACGTTGGCGCTGATCTTCGCCATGACCAAGCACCTGCCCGAACACATCGAGCGCGCTCGGCAGGGACTCCGTGGCGAGCCGGTCGGCCGCGCCCTCGAGCTCGACAGCAGCGTGCTCGGCCTGGTCGGCATCGGTCGTATCGCATCTCGGGTCGCGGTCGTCGCCAACGCACTGGGCATGGCGGTGATCGCCAGTGACCCGGCGGTGCTCGAGCCCCCCGTGCCCGGGGTCGACATGGTGCCGTTCGACCAACTGCTCGCGACCGCGGATGTGGTGTCGGTCCACGCCCCGGCGCTGCCCTCGACGTACCGCATGTTCGATGCCGGCGCGTTCGAACGGATGAAGTCCGGCGCCTACTTCGTCAACTGTGCTCGGGGTGTACTCGTCGACCACGACGCCCTGCTAGCGGCCGTCGACAGCGGCAAGCTGGCCGGCGTGGGGCTCGACGTCACCGATCCCGAGCCGCTGCCGGCCGGGAATCCCCTGCTCGACCGGCCCAACGTCGTGGTGACGCCGCACATCGCCTCGGCCAGCGTGGCCGGCCGGCGCCGGCTCTACGAGCACTCGATCGACAACGCGCTCGCCGTGCTCGAGGGGAGGCCGGCAAGCACGGTCACCAGCTGAACCGTCTGGCAGACTCGCCGGCATGACGAGTCTGCGTGAGAAATGGGCGGCCGGGGACGAGACGCTCGGTTTGTGGTTGTCGCTTCCGAGTTTCGTATCGGCGGAGATCACGGCGCGCCAGCCGGTCGACTACGTCTGCGTCGACCTGCAGCACGGCGTCAACGACTATGCGCAGGCGGCATCGATGGTCCAGGCGATCGAGCTGTGCGGCGGCACGCCGATCGTCCGCGTGCCCTGGAACGAGCCAGGCATCATCGGCAAGGTGCTCGACGCCGGCGCTCATGGCGTCGTCGTACCGATGGTCAACACACGCGATCAGGCCGAGGCCGTCGTGCGCTCGACCCGTTACGCACCCACCGGCACACGCAGCTGGGGCCCGGTGATGGCGGGCATGCGCCACGACGACAACCGCGCCTGGGCCGACGCCAACGTGGCGGTGATCCCCATGATCGAGACCGCGGAAGCGATCGAGAACCTCGACGAGATCCTGTCGGTGCCCGGCGTCGACGCCATCTACGTCGGGCCCGCCGACCTGTCGATCAGCCTCGGCCTCGGCCCGTACGGCAACGACGGCCATCCCGTGTTCGACGATGCGCTGACGACGATCGTCGCCGCGTGCCAACGTCACAGCGTCGTGCCTGGCATCCACGCCAGCGGCCCGCTCACGCCGGTTCGCCGCCAGCAGGGTTTCCGGATGATCACGGTCACCAGCGACGCGCTCGCGATCCGTGCCGGCTACACCAGCGAGCTGGCAGCCGCCCGCGGTGAAGCCGCCCAGTCGACGGGCTCGAAGCTGTACTGAGTCACGACGATGTGAGCGATTGGCCGACGGCGATCCGGTCGCGGCCCGCCAGGTCGCTACGGATCTCAATGTGCTCGAAGCCCGCTTGCTCGAACAGCTTTCGCACTGCGCTTCCGTGATGGGCGCCGATCTCCAAGACCAACCAGCCGCCCTCCACCAAATGCTCTGGCGCGCCCGCCACGAGCTCGCGGATCGCGTCGAGTCCCTCTGCACCGGCGAGCAGCGCTTCCCGGGGTTCCCAGTTCGCCACCAACTCGTCGAGGTCGGGTGAATCTTCGGCGACGTACGGCGGGTTGCTGACGATCACGTCGAACCGCTCCCCCGGCGGCAACGCCTCGAACCACGACCCGTGGGCGACGCGCACGTTGCGTGCGGCGCGGCCGATCCCTGGCAGGTTCGATGTCGCCACCGCGAGCGCGTCCTCGCTGGCGTCGGTGATCCAGACCGTCGTGCCGTCGAGCGGCAGTTCGGCCGCCAGCGACAGTCCGATCGCGCCCGACCCGGTGCCCAGATCGGCGAGCAACCGCGGCGGCCCGGTCGCGGCTGCGAGCTCGATCGCCGCCTCGGCGACCAGTTCGGTTTCCGGACGCGGGATCAGAACACGCCGATCGACGGCCAGGTCCAGGCGGCGGAAGCCCCACCGCCCGAGCACGTACTGCAGCGGCTCGCCCGCCTGGTGGCGGGCAACCATCGCGTCGAGGTGGGCGACCATTCGTTCCGTGGCCTGCTCGTCGAGTCCCCCCACGAACTCGGCACCGTCGAGCGCCGTCGCCACCTCGCACAACCAGCGTGCCTCGTTCCGCGCACCGACCACGGCGGCGGTCTGCGACCAGAGCTCGCGGATCGTGGGACCGCTGGCCTCAGCCATCGAATTCGGCGAGCTGGTTCGCCCGCTCGTCGAGCAGCAGCGGCTCGACGACAAGGTCGAGATCACCGGCCAGCACGTCGGACAGGCGGTAGATCGTGAACCCGATCCGGTGATCCGTGACCCGGTTCTCCTTGTAGTTGTAGGTGCGGATCTTTTCACTCCGGCCACCGCCGCCCACCTGCGCGCGCCGCTCGGCCGACAGATTGGCGTCGCGCTCACGCTCGGCAAGCTCGTACAGCCGCGCCCGCAGCACCTGCATCGCGCGGGCGCGGTTCTGCAGCTGGCTGCGCTCGTCCTGCATGGTGACCACCAGCCCGCTCGGCATGTGCGTGATCCGCACCGCCGAATCGGTCGTGTTGACGTGCTGGCCGCCGGCGCCCGACGAGCGGTAGACGTCGATCGCGAGGTCGCGGTCGTCGATCGTCACGTCGACCTCGTCCGCCTCTGCCAGCACCGCCACCGTCGCCGACGAGGTGTGCACGCGGCCTTGGCTCTCCGTAACCGGCACGCGCTGCACCCGGTGCGGACCGCCCTCGAACTTCAGCCGCTGCCACGCGTCGTCGCCGCGCACGACGAACGTGACCTGGTTGACGCCTCCGAGGTCGCTGGTGGCGTGTGACAGCGTCTCCGCCTTCCAGCCGCGGTTGCCGGCGTAGGCGAGGTACATCTCGTAGAGGTCACGTGCGAACAGGTTCGCCTCCTCGCCTCCTTCCGCGCCGCGGATCTCCATGATCACCGCCCGCCCGGCGTGCGGGTCACGCGGCAGCAGCAGCTCGCGCAGATCGCCCTCGAGACGCTCGATCTCCGCCAGCGCATCGTCGACCTCATCTTCGAGGTGCGCTCGCTCCTCTTCGGTGGCGTGCTCGAGCAGCTCGCGCGCGACGGCCAGGTCGCCCCGGCGGGCGCCGAGCGCGTGTTGGACGGCCACGATCGGCTCGAGCTCGCGGTACCGCCGTGAAACGGTCCTCAGCAGGTCGAGGTCGCTCGTCGTACGCGGATCGGCGAGGCGCGCCTCGAGCTCACGGAACTCGTCGGCGAGCGCGCCGAGACGGTTGGAACTCTCCTGCATGACCACGATCGAGGTTATCCGTGCGTCGCCAGCTCGCAGGGCCGACGCAAAAGGCCTGCCAGCTGCTCGGTGACCTTGACCCGGTCGCGCTCCGGCGTGACGACCACGAGTCGGACGTCGCCCGACACGTCGGCGCGCGTCTCGGCCTGGAGCCGCGCATCGGCGGCGAACGGGATCACGTCGAGATCGACACCGACCGAGCACACGGCGACGACCGAGGCGCCTTGCTCATCGGTACCGGCGGCGACGCACGGCACCGAATCCTTCATGTTCAGGCGCGGGACGGGCGGCGGTACCGGTTCCAGCGTGACGGCACCGATCAGCGAGGGCTCTCTCACGAGGTGCCACCGCAGCAGGCGCTCGCGGGCCAGACGGTTGAACGGTTGTGGCGGCGCGTCCAGGCGCCGCTGCTGCTCGACCATGGCGACGACGCGAGCGAGCGATTCTGCGGTGGCGACGCCGCCATGCATCATTGCGAACGCATCGCGGTCGTGGGCGCCGATGCCCACTTCTAGGCGCGGCTCCCCCGACACCGGATCGTCGACCACGCGGCAGACCTCCAGCCCGCGCACGTCGCCCGCCAGCACCCCGTGTTCCTCGATCGGGTCAGCGCCGCCGGCCGTGATCAGCTCACGGAAGCTCATGTGCTCGGCAGGCGCGGGCGGCTCGGTCAGGAACGGCTCGGGCAGGGCCGGCAAGAGCGTCCGCTCGTCGGCGTGCCACACGCCGATCGGCGTTGTGAACTCAGCCGCGCGGCGGGCGAGCACGCCTGAACCGGATTCGGTGATCAGGTGCACCGTGCCGGCGCCGGCGCGGGTCGCCCAGGCCAGCGCAGCACCGAGCCGGTGCGTCGGTCGCTCGTCGAGCAGGATCCAGGCCGCGTCGCCGTGCAGCAATGCGGCGCCGGGCGCGAAGCCGACCGCCTCGCCAACGCTCTGGTCGCGGAGGTGGTCGCGCACGAGCGCCCGCAGCTTGAGGCCGAGCAGCCGGGCGCGCCGCGCCGACGCCGCGGCGGCGTCGGCAACGGGCGGTTCTCCAGGCACGGTCGAGGACCGTATCCCGCCGCCCGCGAGATACGGCGCCGTGTCAATAGGTGCACGGCATGTACGCGTTCCGCCTGGAACTGCGACAGCCGCCCGGTCGGGCGGCTGTCTCGCGATTATCGAGCGGCCTGCGCCGCTGCCGTCACTTGCTCTTGCGTGAGCCGTAGCGCTTGTTGAAGCGCTCGACGCGGCCACCGGAATCGACCAGCTTCTGCTTGCCGGTGTAGAAGGGGTGGCACTCGTTGCAGAGCTCGACGTGCTGTTCGCCCGGCTTGGTCGAGCGGGTGGCGAACGTGTTGCCGCACGAGCACTTGACGGTGACTTCGTCGTACGCGGGATGGATGTCGGTCTTCATGGCGAACTCCTGCGAAGGGGGAACGGTTCAGGCTACCTGTTTCAACACCTTTACATTCCTGGCTTACATTCCCGGCTGCTTGGCGATCTCCATCAGGAACTCGTCGTTGGTGCGGAACGTCTTGAGGCGGTCGACGAGCAACTCGAGGCCTGGTGCGGCGTTGCCGTCGGCGGCGAGGCCCGACAACACGCGTCGCAGCTTCCAGACCATCTGCAGCTGCTTGCGGTCGAACAGCAACTCCTCGTGCCGGGTGCTCGAGGCGTCGACGTCGATCGCCGGGTAGATCCGGCGCTCGGCGAGCTTGCGGTCGAGGCGCAGCTCCATGTTGCCGGTGCCCTTGAACTCCTCGAACACGGCCTCGTCCATGCGGCTGTTCGTCTCGACCAGGGCGGTTGCCAGAATCGTCAGCGACCCGGCCTCCTCGACGTTGCGGGCGGCGCCGAAGAACCGCTTCGGCGGGTACAGCGCGCCGGCGTCGATACCGCCGGAGAGGATGCGCCCGCTGGCGGGGGCGGCCAGGTTGTAGGCCCGGCTGAGCCGTGTGATGCCGTCGAGCATGACGACGACGTCCTCGCCGTACTCGACCATCCGCTTCGCCCGCTCGATGGCCATCTCGGCGATCTGCGTGTGCTGGTCGCTCGGCTTGTCGAACGTCGACGCGATGACCTCACCCTTGATCGTGCGCCGCATGTCGGTGACCTCTTCGGGCCGCTCGTCCACGAGCAGCACGATGAGTCGCACCTCGGGATTGTTGCGCTCGATCGAGGTGGCGATCGTCTTCATGACGGTCGTCTTGCCGGCCTTGGGCGGCGACACGATCAACCCGCGCTGGCCCTTGCCGATCGGGCACACGAGATCGATGATGCGCGCCGTCATGTTGGTCGGGTCGGACGGGTCTTCCATGCGGAGGCGCGAGTCGGGGAACAACGCGGTGAGGTCCTCGAAGCGGGGGCGCCGCCGAGCCTCGTCGGGCGCGCGGCCGTTGACCGAGACGATCTCGAGCACGGCCGGGTTCTTCTCGTTGCGCCCTGCCGGACGGCTGATCGCCGCCACGTGGTCGCCGCGGCGCAGCCCGTACTGCCGCGACAGCTTGACCGGCACGTACGAGTCGCTCTTGCTGGCGAGGTAGTTGTTGACGCGGATGAAGCCGTAGCCCTCGTCGCGCAGGTCGAGGTAGCCCTCGACTCGGACCGGCTCGAGGTTGACCGGCTGCTGCTCCTCGTCGAACTGCTCGCGGTCCTCGCCTTGAGGGCCGGCGTCCTGCCCGCCCCGGTTCTTCCGACGCCGGCGGCGCCGCTTGTTGCGGCTCTCGCCATCGTCGCCAACCTGGCCTTGCTGGCCGCCTTGTCCGTTGCGGTCGGTTTGCGGGCGGGTATCGGTGCGGGTGGAGCCGTTGCCGCGCTGGCCGTTACCGTCGTTGCGGTCCGCCGATGCTCGGTCGTCGGTGTCGGAGTCGGTGTCGGATCCGGTGTCGGAGTCGTCGAGCTCCCACTCCGCTTTCGGCTCCTCATACGGGTCCGCCGGCTCGGCCGCGGGCGGCGGCGCCGTCGCCGCGGTGAGCGTGGGCGCGTCCTGCTCGGCCGTGGGCGGCGTCGAGTCGCCGTTTGTCTCCGCCGGTGCGGTGCTGCCTGCGCCGGCGCGCGAGGCGCCGGTCATGTCGAGAATTTGATCGATGATCTCCGACTTCTTGCTGCGAGCCGACGCCTTCACGCCGAGTGCCTCGGCGATGGCGAGCAACTGCGCCTTGTCTTTCGACTCGAGAACTGACTGTTCGAGTGCCTGTGCGGTCACGCTGACCTCTCCCTATGGGTGGCGGACCGTTGGTCCGCTGTGTGCGGCCCCGTCGAGCGGGCGCCGTGCTGTTGGGGGGTGGCATCGCGGCGATCTCGGCGATGCATGCACCTGCGCACGATCAAAGGCTGATCGGCGGACCCCTGCGACCGTCGCTCCCAACCCCGCTCGACGGGATCGTGACGGTTCGCAGTTGGTGACGGGTCGTTCAAGTGCGACCCGGGGAACCCCAGGTCTGGCTTACTGTACCCAGTTGACCCCCTCCGTGCAACGCATTTCGAACAGATGTCCGTGCGGGCTGCGAAGGAAGATTCCAGGTCAGCGTACGTTCGACACCGAGCGCACGAACTTCTCGACCATCGCAAGGTCGTTGGCAAGAGTGGCGGTGCGCTCCGGCCGGTCGAGCAGATCGGCGAGATGCGCCGGCAGCGCGGGACGGATCCCCGTTGCGCGCTCGACGGCGTCGGGGAACTTCGCCGCGTGCGCCGTGGCCAGGGTCACGACCGGCACGTCGGGCGTCGCCCCACCCAGCCGGCTGGCGGCGTACGTGGCAGTCGCCGTGTGCGGGTCGACAAGGATCCCACTCGAGCGGTAGACCCGAGAGATTTCGGCCGTGGTGGCGGCATCGTCGCAGCGTGCGGCCCGGAAGGAGCCGCTGATGAACTCGGCGCGCTGATCGCCTTCGATCGCCAGAACGCCCGTGGCGCGGAAGTGAGCCAACTGTCCCGCCGTCATGCCGCCATCGCGTCCGTTCATCTCGAACAGCAGGCGCTCGAAGTTGGACGACACCTGGATGTCCATGCTGGGGCTGAGCGTCGGCACGACGTTGCGCATCGACATGTCCCCGTTGTTCACGAACCGGGCCAGGATGTCGTTGGTATTGGAGGCGACGACGAAATCGGCGATGGGGGCGCCCATGCGACGCGCGATCCAACCCGCCAGCACGTTGCCGAAGTTTCCGGTCGGCACGCATGCCGTGATCGGTCCGGCGAGCGAGGCTGCAGCGGTGGCGTAGTAGACGGTCTGCGCCATTACGCGCGCCCAGTTGATCGAGTTGACCGCCGCCAGGCGCAACTCGTCGCGGAATGCTGCGTCGGCGAACATCGCCTTCACGAGATCCTGGCAGTCGTCGAATGTGCCCTCGATCGCGACGGCGTGCACGTTGGGGCTCTCGACGGTCGTCATCTGCCGGCGCTGCACCTCGCTCGTGCGCCCCGCCGGGTAGAGGATCACGATGTCGAGGTTGGCGCAGCCCTGCACCCCAGCGATCGCTGCCGAGCCGGTGTCGCCACTCGTCGCTCCGACGATCGTGATGCGCTCGCCGCGCTGTGCCAGCACACGGTCGAACATGCGCCCGACGAGCTGCAGAGCAACGTCCTTGAACGCCAACGTCGGGCCGTGGAACAGCTCGAGCAGCCAGTGCCGGTGGTCGATCTGTACGAGCGGGACGACCGCCGCGTGTCGAAACGTGGCGTAGGCGTCGCGGCACAGTCCTTCGAGCGCTCCCGGCCCGAGCTCGTCACCGACGAACGGCGCCATCACCGCCGCCGCCGCCGACGCGTAGTCGGGCACGACGCCGAGATCGGGGAGCGCGGGATAGTGGGATGGCACGTACAGGCCGCCGTCGAGCGCGAGACCGCTGAGCAGCACGTCGGCGAAGCCGAGCTCCGGCGCCGAACCTCGCGTCGAGACGTACCGCACGGTCAGCTGCCGATCACGCGAATGAGACCCCCGACACGGCGCACGACGGGCAGGTCGCGTAGGCGCCGCACCGTCGCCTGCACGTCAGCTTCGAGCGCCTCGTGGGTGATGAACACGAGGCGGGCGTCGACTCCGATGCCCTCCTGCTCGGCGGCGCGGATGCTGACGCCGTGCTCGGCGAAGGCGCCGGTGACGGCGTGCAGCACCCCGGGTTCGTCGGCGACGTCCAGGCTGAGCAGGTATTCGGCGGTGGTTTCGTCGATCGCTCTGATCGTGGGGCGAGCGAACGTGCCGAGCGCGGCGTGCATGCCCGACGACAGGTTGACGGCAGCGTCGATGACGTCGCCGAGCACCGCCGACGCGGTCGGCAGGCCGCCCGCGCCGCGGCCGTAGAACATCAGCGAGCCGACCGCGTCGCCCTCGACGAACACCGCGTTGTAGCTCTCACGGACGCTCGCCAGCGGGTGCTGCAACGGCACCATCGCCGGATGCACTCGAACGGCGATGTCGCCAGAGGCGGCGTCACGCTCGGCGATGCCCAGCAGCTTGACGACGTAGCCGAGCCTGCGGGCGACGGCGATGTCGCCGGCGGAGATGCCGCTGATCCCCTCGTGGTAGACGTCGCCGGCGACGACCTTGGCGCCGAATGCGATCGAAGCGATGATCGCCGCCTTGGCGCCGGCGTCGTAGCCCTCGACGTCGGCGGTGGGGTCGCGCTCGGCGTAACCGAGGCGCTGCGCCTCGGCGAGCGCGGCGCCGTAGTCGGCGCCCTCCTCGGTCATCTTGGTGAGGATGAAGTTGGTCGTGCCGTTGAGGATGCCGATCACCCGGGTCACGGGTTCGCCACGCAGGCTCTCGCGCAGTGGACGGATGAGCGGGATGCCTCCCGCGACGGCGGCTTCGAACAGCAGGTCGACGCCTTTCGAGTCGGCGATCGCGAACAGCTCGGCACCGACGTTGGCGAGCAGCTCCTTGTTGCCGGTGACCACAGGCTTGCCGGCCTGCAGCGCAGCCGTGATCAGTTCACGGGCGGGCTCGATGCCGCCGATCACCTCGACGACGAGGTCGACGTCGGGATCTTCGACGACGCCCATCGCGTCGCGGGTGAGAATCCCTTCGGGGAGCGTGATACCACGGTCGCGCGAGAGGTTGCGCACGGCGATCCGGGCGATCTCGAGGCGCAGCCCGGTGCGGGCCTCGATCGACGCCGCCTGCCTGGCGACGAGCGGCACGAGCGCGGCGCCGACGTTGCCGCAGCCGAGCAACCCGATCCGAATCGTGCGGGGGTCGTTCGCCACGACCCGCACAGTAACCGTCGACCCTGCGAACCGGTCGCCTACGTTCGCGGCGACAACGCGGCGTCACGGCGCCGTCGGCGCCGGGGGATGCGCACGTCGTAGTACTTGTCGACCGCCTTCACGATCTGAACGAAGGTCTCGGGCGTGACGATCGCGCCCTCGCGCCGCATGGCCAGCGGGTCGACGTCGAACAGTCGCCAGATGCGCGCATAGCTGGATCGGTGCTGTGAATCCCACTCGCCTGTACCGACCTCGACCTGCGGCTCGCGATCGTCGCGGTGGGTCGTGAGCGGGACGCCCACGAGCATCTCTCCGCGCCGGCCGATGATCACGACGGGCCGATCCTTGCCCTGCGAGGAATCCTCCTCGAACGGCACCCACGCCCACACGATCTCACCGGGGTCGGGGTCGCCGTCGATGTGCGGCGTGTACTCGATCGTCACGACGCCGCCCGGCGCCAGCCCGCGCCTGCCACGTCGCCGCAGCCCGCTGCCGTCGACGGTCTCCGTTCCGCGGCGTCCGAACCAGCGCCGGCCGTCGCGCTGGCCCTCCTCCGCCGCTACCACACGTCTGATCGTAGGTTCACTCCGCGTGTGGCTGCGCGGCCATCGTGTTAGTGGCTCAACAATGGCGTCCGGCGCCACCTACAACGCCAAGGAGCGGGTCAGCCGACGTCGGTGGCGAGCAGGTCGTCGAACGTCTCGCGGCGGACCACGAGCCGTGCGTCGCCATCGCACACGAACACGACCGGCGGTCGCGTGATGGCGTTGTAGTTCGATCCCATCGAGCGCCCGTACGCGCCGGTCACGGGCGTCGCAAGCAGATCACCGACCTCGATGTCATCGGGCACCCGGGCGTCGAACAGCAACACGTCGCCGCTCTCGCAGTGCTTGCCGACGAGGCGCCCGTGCAACTCTCGCGGCGCGAACGGCGCTCGGGGCAGGAACGCCTCGTAGCCCGAGCCGTACAGCACGGGTCGCGGATTGTCACTCATCCCGCCGTCGACCGCGATGTAGGTGCGGATCCCCGGGATCACCTTGATGGTGCCGACCGTGTACACGGTGATGGCGGCGGCGGCGACGATCGACCGCCCCGGCTCGACGCTCACGCGCGCCGTGACGCCCAGCGCATCGCAGGCGTCGCGGACGACGTTGCCCCACTGCGTGATCGTGGGCGCCTCCTCGCTGCCGACGTACGGAACGCCGAGCCCGCCGCCCAGCACGAGCTCAGGCAGGCCCAGCGGGGCCGCGAAGCGCGCCATCACCTCCGCCGCCTTGGCGAAGCTCGCCGCCGCGAACACGTTGGAGCCGATGTGGCAGTGCAGCCCGACGAGGCGCATGCTGCGCGCCTGCATCGCCCGCGTCACTGCCCGCTCGGCGTCGCCGTTGGCGAGGTTGAACCCGAACTTGGAGTCGTCCTGGCCGGTGGCGATGAACTCGTGCGTGTGTGCGTGCACGCCCGGCGTGATGCGCAGCAGCACGTTCGGCGGATCACCCTGCCCGTCGGCGGCGAGCACGTCGAGCCGGTCCATCTCGTCGAACGAGTCGACGACGATGTGCCCGACCCGCTCGG
>DASQTR010000123.1:0-2743 GCA_035641795.1 Ilumatobacter sp. | reverse complement strand
CGCTCGGCGTCGATTCCACGAGATCACTCGTCGAGCGGTCGAGTGTGGACGTCGTGTTCGCCAACGCCGACGAGGCGGTCTCGCTCGGTATCGACGGTCCGGTTGCGTCGGCGCTGACGATCGTCAAGCGCGGCGGTGTATCGGTGGTCCTTCACCAACCAGGCACAACCGCCGTCGAAATACCGGCGCACGACATCGGTCACGTCGCCGATACAACGGGCGCCGGCGATGCCTTCGCGGCCGGATTTCTCACCCACTCTGCATGGCGCACAGAACCCGCGGAGGCATGCAAGGCAGGGCACGCCGCGGCCGCGGCGCTGCTGCGCGGCAGGGCCAGCCCATAGCACAACTTGCGCTATGCCGACTGGCCGCTAAACGTCAGGCGGCCGCGGGAGGCGCGATGCCGCCCGGGGCGCGGTCGACGGTGGTGCCGCTCCAGTATGTGGTGCCGTCGGGTCTCGTCCAAGTGGCGACCCGGTCGGGCGTCATGGTCAGTGTCCAACCCCCTTCGTGTACGTCGTGATGATGTTTTCGTGACTCGCACAAGGGAGCGAGATTGGCCAAGTCGGTCGGGCCCCCGCGTTCCCAGGGCACGATGTGGTGGATCCGGCAGTCGTCGAACGGCACATGGCAGTCGGGATGGATGCACGTGCGGTGCATCGCTCGTAACGCCTGGCGCTGCGGCTCGGTCGCCAGCCGGGCGGCGCGACCGATGTCGAGAGCGCGCCCGTCGCCGCCGAGCACGACGGGGATGATCGCCGCCTCGCACGCCATGTGACGTACGACCGGTACCGGGAGCGGGGTGCCATCGGAGAGTTCGCAGATGGAGGTGGCATGCAACCCGTTCTGCAAGGTGCCGAGGTCGACCAGTACGTGCAGCTGGACGCTGACATCTCCGCTACCTGACGTGACGGCCGCCAGCAGCGCCTCCACCTGCAACTGCTCCCACGTCAAACCAGTGCCCGCCTTGCTTCGCGTTTGCCGGCGGTGCTGGTCGATCGCCGCCCACAACTGGGCGTCCCGGACCGGGTCGAGCTCGATGTGGGTGTGACGCATCCCTGTGACCTTGTCGGTCCAGCGCCGGACCTTGGACATCTGACGCTGCCGCTCGAGCTCCGCGGCGTCGCTGGCTGAGGCGTGCGTGGCGTTCAGCTGGCGGGCTAGGTCACGGCAGCTGCGCTCGAACAGGTCGACGCCCATCCGCGTCGCATCGGCCAGCAATTCGTGGCCCTGGGCGATGAACTCGGCAGTCACAGCCTCGTCGAGGTTGCGGATCGCCCCGGCGATCGCGTCGACATGCCCAGACGACACACCGCCCAAGGCGAGCGCGTCCTCGAAGTTCGGCAACGCCGTGCAAACCCGCTCACGGTCGTCAGTTGTGCGCGCGTCCTTGCCGGACTGGCCACCTTCGCGGGCGAGCACATCCTTGGGCGCTTCGGCGCGGCCCTCGGATGCGAGTTTGCGTTGACGGCGCGTGGCGCGCACGTTCAACGAGTCACACCACGATTTCAGTGACGCCACGTCCCTGATGTATTCGACGAGTTCGTCGCGGTCCATCACGTCGGGGTCGGCCGCACGCAACGCCGCATAAGCGGCATCGGTGTCGGTGGTTCGGGCCATCAGGATTCCTCCGGTCAAAGGCGGTCAACGGAGAGGAAGTCGGATAAACGGAGTATGCCGAAGGGGTGTAACAGCCGGCGGGAGACACGAAGCGGGGAGCGATCCGGCGAATCGAATGGCCCCACAAGCGTTCGTGTGAGTGATGAGCCGGCGACGCGGCGGACACTCTTACAGTTCGGAGATGGCTCGCTACGTGATCGATGCGCCGACGCTGCTCCACCTGGTCGCCGAGAGGGTGGAGGTCAATCCTGCGCATCAGCTCGTTGCCCCGAACCTCATCCGCTCTCAAGCGCTCTCGCTCCTGCTCGCGAGTGTGCGCCGCGGTGACATCAGCGAAGCAGAGGCACTCGAGCGCCACGAGCGACTCACGGAGCTCAAGATGCGCCTGCTCGGCGATCGAGTGTCGCGCCGCACCGCCTGGAAGATCGCGCACGAGCACGGCTGGGAGACGACGTTCGATGCGGAATATCTGGCGGTCACCAAGCTGCAGGCGGACGCGCTCATCACCATCGACGATGCATTCGCGACCAAGGCCGCACACATCGTCACGCTGGCACCCGTTTCGGCCCTGACGACCAACTGAGACGACCAACTGATCGGTCGGAGTGCTCGACTTCGAGGCGTTAGCTCGCCGATGAGGACCAGCGAAGCCAGCCTGAACCGACCGGTCCCCTCGCGACGGCACAAACCCCGCGTGTACGCAGGTTAGACGTACCGTGCCGGCGCGCAGTTCCGGGTCGTTGCGAGACGTTCCGTCTCACTGATCGACGTTTGCCTGCATCGCCGCGAAATAGCGATTCGTCGCTCTGACTTGAAGTCGTCTCGCGACTGGCGGAAATGCGCGAGCGAGCAACTGTCGATGGCGGGAGACTGCGACGATCTCGAAACGAACCACGCCGTCTTCCGAGCGCACCACCGTGAACGACTCCTCGCCTTGCTCCGGATGGTCGGGAAGTGTCCCGTACGCGAACCCGAATCGGTCATCCGCATCCACGACGTCAACGACGCGGCAGACGACCTCGATGAACCCGACGGGCAGAGACGCGGCCATCGCGACGACGATGCCGACTGCTGGTTCCCCACCCGCCTCGACGACCAGGCCGGCGCCCTCGTGGACGCGCCA
>DASQTR010000122.1:0-2695 GCA_035641795.1 Ilumatobacter sp. | reverse complement strand
ACCGTGTCGACATTCGCGTGCCGGTGAACGGTCACCGCATAGTCGTCGCCTGACTTCCAGGGAGCGCCCTCCCACGTCGAGTGGTGGGCGTCGAGCTCGAGGCCGGCGGCGACGCAATCGGCGTCGTACCGCGACAGCTCGTACCCTCGCCGCAGTTGGAAGCCTGCGATCAAGCGGCCGCCGGGCGACACATGGCGCGCCATGTTGGCGACGACTTCGGCCTCGGTGCCGGGGGCCAGGAAGATCATCACGTTGCCCGGCATGACGACGACATCGAACGTGCGGCCGACGTCGACCTCGCGCAGGTCGGCGGCGATCCACGCCAAGTCGGGCGCCTTGGCGCGGGCGGCGGTGAGCATCGCCTCGTCGAGGTCGACACCGACCACCTCGATGCCGCGGCGTGCGAGCTCGATGCCGACACGACCGGTGCCGCACCCGGCGTCGAGCACCGACGCCGGCTCGAAGCGGCACACGAAGTCGGCCTCGCCGTGGATCGACTGACCTTTGGCCGCCATCTCCTTCCAGCGCGCGTCGTAGGCGTCGCCAGACGTCGACGACCAGCGCGAGTTCACGCGCTCGAAGGTACCCGTTGAGCGCGCGGTACGGTCCGGCGGTGAACCTGGTCGAGCTGCAGGACGTCATCGAGCGCACCTACGGAGCGCTGGACCGCGAGCGCGGTGTGCCGGGCACCGTCGCCTGGCTGTGCGAGGAGACCGGTGAGCTGGCGCAGGCCTTGCGCAAGGGCACGCGTGCCCAGCTGGAGCACGAGTTCAGCGACGTGCTGGCGTGGGTGGCGACGCTCGCCAATCTCGTCGACGTCGACCTGAACGTCGTGACCGAGCGCTACCGCGACGGCTGCCCCAAGTGCGGCAAGCTCCCCTGCACGTGCTGATTCGCCCGGTGTGGCCGGTTCCCGAGCCCCGGCTGGCGAGTGCCATCATGACCCTGTGATCGAACGCGAGCGACGGTTTCTGGTCGAGTCGCTGCCGGAGCCACTGCCCGAGCCGAACCACATCGAGCAGGCGTACGTGTCAACCGGGCCCGCGTCGGTTCGGGTGCGCCGGCAGGACGATCAACACATCCTCACCATCAAGACCGGGTCGGGACGCAACCGCGTGGAGATCGAGCGCGACCTGAACCGCGACGAGTTCCAGGCGATCTGGGAGGCGGCGACCGAGCTGCGGATCGCCAAGCGGCGGCATCGGCTCGACCTCGGTGACGGGCTGACGGCCGAGCTCGATCTCTACGACGGAACCCTCGAAGGTCACCGGCTGGTCGAAGTCGAGTTCGACGACGACGAAGCCGCAGACAGCTTCCAGCCACCCCACTGGTTCGGCCGCGAGGTCACCGACGACAACCGCTACACCAACTCGTCACTCGCCCGCTACGGCTGGCCCGACTAAATCGTTCATGTGGCGCTCATCACCGCGAGCGCGGTGATGAGCGCGACATGAACGGGGTTTAGAGCAACAGTTCGGCGATCTGGATGGCGTTGAGCGCCGCCCCTTTGCGGAGGTTGTCGTTGCTGACGAAGAGCGCGAGGCCGCGACCTTCCGGCACGCCGGGGTCCCGGCGGATGCGGCCGACGTAGCTGGGGTCTTTGCCCGCTGCCTCTAGCGGCGTCGGGATCTCGGTCACGGCGACGCCCGGCGCCTCGGCGAGGATCTCGAAGGCCCGCTCCACGGAGAGCGGCCGCTGGAACTCGGCGTTGAGTGACAATGAGTGGCCGGTGAAGACTGGTACGCGCACGCATGTGCCTGACACCGCGAGCTCGGGGATGTCCAGGATTTTGCGGCTCTCGTTGCGGAGCTTGCGCTCTTCGTCGGTCTCGAACTCGCCGTCGTCGATCAGCGATCCGGCGAAGGGCAGCACGTTGAAAGCGATCGGGCGCTTGTACTTCTCCGGCGTGGGGAAGCTGATCGCCTCGCCGTCATGGGTGAGCTCCGGACCGCGGTCGAAGACCTGGCGGACCTGCTTGTCGAGCTCGTCGACACCGGCCAGCCCGCTGCCCGACACCGCCTGGTAGGTGGAGGCGATGAGGCGCACCAGCGACGCCTCGTCGTGGAGCGGCTTGAGCACGGGCATCGCCGCCATCGTCGTGCAGTTCGGGTTGGCGATGATCCCCTTCGGCGCGCCGTGCGCCAGGTGGCCGTTGACCTCGCTCACGATCAACGGCACGTCGGGATCCATGCGCCACGCGGACGAGTTGTCGATCACGGTGACGCCGGCGGCGGCGAACTTCGGTGCCAGTGCCTTCGATCCGCTGGCGCCTGCGGAGAAGAGTGCGATGTCGAGGCCGGTCGGATCGGCGAGCTCGGCATCCTCGACGACGATCTCCGTGTGCTTCCACGGCAGCGTCGTACCCGCTGACCTCGCCGAGGCGAAGTAGCGGAGCTCGGAGACCGGAAAGTCGCGCTCCGCCAGCAGCCGGCGCATCACGCCGCCGACCTGACCGGTTGCACCCACGACACCTACACGCATCCCGGAAAGGCTAATGGCGCGCGCTCGGCGGGCGGCGGTGGCTTTCGGCGCCGGCGCCGTCAGGCCACCGTGGCGATCAGCCACCAGTGGTGCTTGTTGATGCCGTAAAAGGTCTGGCGCGTGGCGCCGTAGCCGGCGACGTTGTTGCGCGGGTTGGTCCACACCTCGATGCCGGTGAGGCTGCGGCGCAGGGGGCCGATCACCTGGTCGGGGT
>DASQTR010000121.1:0-2534 GCA_035641795.1 Ilumatobacter sp. | reverse complement strand
CAAGGTGAGCGAGGAGGACCTCGGCGTCGACGGGTGGGACGTCGGTTCGGAGCGCCAGGCGATCGCCGCTGCCCGTGCGCTGACCGAGCGCGGCGCTGCGGCGGTGGTGATCAGCCGTGGCGGCGAGCCGGCGATCGCCTGCGCCGAGGGTCGGGTGGTGCGGATCGAGCCGCCGTCGCTCACGGAGGTCGACCACGCCGGTGCAGGCGATTCGATGACCGCCGGCATCGCCGTCGGTCGCATGCGCGGGCTCTCGACGATCGACGCCATCAAACTCGGCGCCGCCGCAGGGGCCGGCAATGTGGTCCGGCGCGGGCTCGGAAGCGGCAGCCGTGATCTGATCGGTGAACTGACCGACCTCGTGCAACTCGAGGAGGTGCGATGAGCGACGTCCCCACAAACGGCCGGAGTCCCGAGGTCGATCGTCGGATCGTCGTCGACCACCAACCGGTCGTCGCCCGTGAGACGATTCGCGTGCTGGTGACGAACGACGACGGCATCGATGCTCCCGGCATCGTCCACCTGGCACACGCGCTGGCGAGCGAGTTCGACGTCACCGTCGCCGCGCCGGCCAAGGACTCCAGCGGCGCCGGCACAGGTATCGGTCGCTACGATCCGGCGGTCGGCATCCCGCTCCGGCGCGTCGACCTCGGTCTGCCGCGCGCGTACGCGATCGACGGCCCGCCGGGTCTGGCCGTGATGGCCGCCGCACTCGGCGCCTTCGGCGACCCGTTCCAGGTGGTCGTGTCGGGGATCAACGCCGGGATCAACACGGGACACTCGGTGATCCACTCCGGGACCGTCGGCGCGGCGTTGACCGCGCGCACCTTCGGGTCACACGGCCTGGCTATGAGCATCGAGCCGTCGGATCCGTGGCAGTGGAGCACGGCCGCCGAGATCGCGGTCGCGGTGACGCGTTGGATCACCTCGACGACACGCGATCCCACAGCATTCAGCGTCAACGTGCCGGGCGTGGCGATCAACGAGGTCCGTGGGCTGCGGTGCGCCGAGCTCGACCAATTCGGTTACTTCCGGGTGGCGATCGCCGACGAGGGCGGCCAGAAGCTCGAGTTCGAGCTCGCGGCCGAGCATGATCGCGAGTCGTCACCGGGCCGCGACACCTGGCTCGTCCGCAACCGCTACGCCACGATCACGGAGCTCGGCCAACTCACCAGTACACGCGACTGCCTCCCGGGTGAGGCCGACGAGATCTGGAAACCGCCGGCCAAGCTCGGGTAATGCCCGTCGTTCACTCTGGCGCGTGGCACACGGCTTCGACGTTGTTGCCGTCGGGATCACGTATAAAGGCGCCGTAGTAGCTGGCGTGGTACTCCGGCCACACGCGCGGCTCGTGCAGCACCTCCGCACCGGCGCCCACGGCGGCGTCGAAGAACGCCCGCACGGTTGAGCGATCACCCGTCTCGAACGCGATGTGCGACTCACGGAATCCCTCCCCGGAGTCGAAGCGGCCGATCCAGAAGTCGGGCTTGCCGTCGTTTCCGTATCCCATGGCGACGCCGTAGTCCATGATGCGCGTGCCACCGAGCGGGGCCAGCACGGCATCGTAGAAGGCGGCGCTGGCCTGAAGGTCGGCGCATTGGATACCGAGATGATCGAGCATCCGCCCATGCTCGCGCGGCGGGCGCGGGTCCGCTCAGCCGAGCCAGATGATGTTGGGCTGACCGGAGCGGGCAGCCGTGACGAGCGCGGCGCTTGCCGCCGCCAGCGCGCAGGCGGCGATGCCCGACACGGCGACGAGATGCCAGCCCGGTGAGAACCAACGCAGGTCGGTGTTCGGGTAGGTGCGGAAGATCACGAGCAACGCGATCGGAACCAGCACCAGTGCCGCGACCGTGAACCAGCGGCGGACGAGACGCATGGTTCCCTATCGGCATTCGCGTGCACCGACCTGAGGCTTTGCGACGTTCGGACGACGTCCGGGATTCCGTCATGATGTGACGGTGCCCTCGCTGGACGATTACCCGCGCGTCAACCTGCTGTTCGGTCCTTCGCCGATGCATCCGCTGCCGCGCTTGTCGGCGGCGCTCGGCGGCGGCGTCGAGATCTGGGCCAAGCGCGAGGACTGCAACAGCGGCATCGCCTACGGCGGTAACAAGGTGCGCAAGCTCGAGTACCTCGTGGCGGAGGCGATCGCCCACGGATGCGACACGCTGGTTTCGATCGGCGGCATCCAGTCGAATCACACGCGCCAGGTCACCGGCGTGGCGTGCCACCTCGGCTTCGACGTCGTCACCGTGCAGGAGCACTGGGTCGACTGGCCCGACATGGCATACGACAAGGTCGGCAACCTCCAGCTCACGCGGATCATGGGCGGCAACGTGCGGATCGATCCGGCCGGCTTCGACATCGGCATCCGCGACTCCTGGAAGCAGGCGCTCGATTCCGTGATCGAGGCGGGCGGCAAGCCGTACCCCATCCCGGCCGGCGCGTCCGACCACCCGCTCGGAGGGCTGGGATTCGCTAACTGGGCCCGCGAGGTGGCGGCCCAGGAGGCCGAGCACGAGCTGTTCTTC
>DASQTR010000120.1:0-4586 GCA_035641795.1 Ilumatobacter sp. | reverse complement strand
TCACAGCGCGCTTACTGGTCGTGTCGAAGTCGCTCTGAGTCTCAGGAGGCGGCAGCCGGATCGGCTTCGGTGGGCGCGGGCTCGTGGGCAGCGGGCTCGGCTTCTGTCACCGCCGGCTCGTCGGCAGCGGGCTCGGCTTCGGTGGGCGCCGGCTCACGGACAGCCGCGCTCTCGGGCGCAGCCGTAGGGGGAGTGATGCCCTCCTCCACCGCTTGCTCCCTCTCCGGCGCTTCCGCATTCGACGTCGGGTCCGGCCCGGCCCCGACTTGGTCGCTCTCGACCGATGTCGCGTCTGCCGGTGAGGGCGACTCGAGCTGGTCCCGCTTCGGTTTGGGCGTCTTGGGTGGCGGCGGCGCCTTCTCGCCGCGCTTGGGGCGGTCGCCGGTCTGCTCCTTGCCCTTCGACGGCCGCGGGCCGGGGCGCAGCGGCTTGGGCATCGTCGCCTTGGGGGGGACCTCGATCTCGAACAGTTCGGCGACGTGTGGGAGCGCCGGAGCGAGGCGGGTGACCGTGGCCCGCAGCTCGTCACTGACCGCATCGGGCTTGCGGCCCGGCCGCACCAGCGCGCGTATGGGGGAGAAGGCGGCGGCCTCGAGCATGGCCGCCCAGCGATCGGCGGCGTCGATCGGCGTGAGCGACGCGTTTGTGCTGTCCGCAAGTCGTTGCGCGATGTCGGCCGGAAACGGAACGCCGGCCTTGGGCGGTTGTGACGACAGCCGCAGCGCGCGGATGACGCGTCCCACGGCGAGCGCGGCATCGATGTCGCCGTACCAGAATTGGAGCTCTTGTTCCTGCTTGGTGGCCAGCACCTGCTTGAGCTCGTCGGCCAGAGCACGGGTGGTCTCGTCGCGAGCCACCATCGGGTCGCCCGACGCCGCCACGACGCTGCGTAGATCGCGCAGATCCAGCTCCGCGGCCTGAGCCTTCGCGGCCTCCGCGCGATCACGCCACTCGGCGACGCGCAACGTCGGCAACAGCTCCTCCGCCATTTTCATGACCGACGACTCAGGCATGGCGGCGCGTCCCTCGGCAACGGCGCGCTCGTTGTCCTCGCGCAGCCGGGTGCGAACAGCCCCCATTCCCTCCAGCGCCACCTCCGCGATCGCTCGCTGCTCTGGTGGCAACTCCGCCAGCACGGCGGTGCGATGCGCCTTGCCAGGCCGTAGGCGCTTGGGCTTCGGGCGCTGCGGCACCTCGGGCGGCGGCGTGAACGAAGGACCGCGGCGTTCGCGTGGCGGGCGGCCTCCTTCACGTGCGTCACGGCCCTCACGACTGCGCGGGCGGGCACCGTCTCCGCCGGCGCGCTCGCGCGGCGGTCGATCGGTCTTCGCTCGGTCACGGTCGCCCCGACGCTCGCCATCGGGCTTGTCGCTGCGTCGGCCGTCGCCGCCGGCGTTGTCGCGACGTGGGCGACGGTCACCGTCGGACCGGCGCGGGCGCTCGCCTCGCTCGCGACCGGCGCGCGTTTCGATCACCGGCTGGAACTCGCGCTCGACAGGCAGCAGCGTCAGTAGGTCGGGATCGTGCTTCTCGCGGCCGGCGACAACCGACAGCACGTTGATGCCGTCGAGCTCCTGCTCGACCTCGACCTTGAGCTCGTCGCCGACTTTGGCATCGCTGGGGAGGATCGCACCGTCGAGGGTTCCCCTCGGCTGACGGGCGCCGGCTGCGCGCCAGGTCCACGTGCCGTCGCCGAGTGCGCTCGTCAGCTCGATGTCGATCCGTCGAGACATGGTCTGCCACCGTATCGCCTGAGGTGCGCGGCATCCCACCGTGTCTGTCGGGCTCTGGTCGCGGCCAAGCGTCGAGTCGCCGTCGTGAACGACTGCGGTACGTTCTGCTACGTGGCGATATATGCACTTGGCGACCAGGTCCCCGACATCGACTCGACGGCCTTCGTCCATCCCGATGCGGTGGTCATCGGTGCCGTCACGATCGGCGCAGAGAGCTCAGTCTGGCCCGGCGCCGTGCTGCGCGGGGACGATGGGGCGATCTTCGTCGGGTCGCAATCGAACATCCAGGACAACTGCGTTTTGCACACGACCATCGAGACGCCCACACGCGTGGGCAATCGCTGCGTGATCGGCCATCTGGTGCACCTCGAGGCATGCACGATCGAAGACGACGCGCTCGTCGGCAACGCGGCGATGGTCTTGCATCGCTCGGTCGTGCGCTCCTGGTCCGTGGTTGCCGCCAACTCGGTGGTGCTGTACGACGTCGAAGTGCCATCGGGCGCGCTGGCCGCCGGTTCGCCGGCCGTGATCAAGGAGGGTCGCGCCCAGCGCGAGATGATCACGCACGCGGTCGAGTCGTACGTGGCACGCGCAGCACGCTTCCGGCGCGAGCTGCAGCGGTTGGATTGATCCTCTCCGTCACCGTCCTCACGGTGCCCGGTGCCGACGCGGAGCTGGGCGCGGATCGTCTCATGCAGGCTGGAGCGTTCGCGGTGGAGGAGCGGGCGATCGGTGATGGGTGCGTCGAGCTGTGGGCAGTGCTGGCGGAGTCAGACGCATCGGCGCGTCGACTGGTCGGGAAGCTTCCCGGGGCGTGGTCATTGCGGACCGAACCGATCGATCCGGCGCCACTCGACACCTGGCGTGAGCACGCCATGCCCGTGCTCATCGCGCCCGACCTCGTCGTGCGGCCGGCATGGCTGCCCGCACTCGACGAGCAGGGTGTCACCGAGGTGGCGATCGAGCCCGCAGCCACGTTCGGCCTCGGCGATCACCCGACCACTCGGCTGTGCGCCGCTGCCGTGTGGCGCATGCGTCCGGCACCGGCTCGGGTGCTCGATGTCGGTGCCGGCTCGGGCGTGCTCTCGATCGTCGCCGCGCTGACGGGTGCCGAGTCGGTGATGGCGATCGACATCTCCGACGTATCGCCGGCGGTGGTCGCGGACAACGCCTCGCGCAACAACGTGGCGGACCGGATCGTCGCCGTGAGGACACCGCTGTCGGAGATCGACGGAGAGTTCGGTCTCGTGGTGGCGAACATCCTGGGGCCCGAGCTGGTGGCGTTGGCGCCTGACCTACGGCGAGTCACTGCCAGCGCGGGCACGCTCGTCGTCTCCGGTGTGCTGGCAGGGCGCTACGACCACGTGCTCGCCGCACTGGTTCCGCTCGAGCTGGTCGGCGTGGACGAGCTCGACGGCTGGGCGGCGCTCGAGTTGCGGTGGTCCAGCCCAGTGTCGAAGCCGTAGCACCTACGTCCGTCAGTGGGCGGGCGGCAAGGCGGCCCAACGCTTGGTGTCAGACGCGACTCACGTCGTGTCAGACACCTGGGCGCGCCATCAACTGACGGACGCGGTCGGCGGTCGGTTGCGCCGGCACCGCGCCGACGACCGTCGTTGCCAGCGCGCCGGCAGCTGCCGCCCATCGCACCGCCCCGTGCAACTCGTCGCCGGCAGCCAGGCGAGCAGCCAGCGCGCCGCAGAACGCATCGCCGGCGCCGGTCGTGTCGACGACGTTCACGGTGAAAGCCGGGCAATGCACGAAGCCGTCGGCGGTGTGCACGTCGACGCCCGCTCCACCGCGGGTCACGACGACCGCTCGGCATCCGGCTGCCAGCAACGCTCTGGCCCCGCCGAGCGACTCCGCCTCGTGCTCGTTGGGCACGACGATGTCGCACGTCGCCACCAGGTCTGACGGTAGCGGCGCCGCGGGTGCCGGATTGAGGATCGTCGTGGCGCCGCCGCGCCTCGCCTCTGCGAGGGCCCGCGCGACACGGTCGAGCGGCACCTCCAGCTGGCACAAGACGACATTGGCGGCGGGGAGCGACGCTGGCAAGGCGACGTCGTTGTTGGCGCCGGGCACCACAACGATGGAGTTCTCGCCGCCGGCATCGACCACGATCAGCGCCCGTCCGGTCGGGGAGCTGCTGGTCGTCACCTCCGTCGCGTCGATCCCTTCGCCGGCGAGGACGGCATACAGTCGGTGGCCGGCGTCGTCGTCGCCGAGGCAGCCCACGAAGGCGACCCGGGCGCCGCTGCGGGCCGCCGCCACCGCCTGGTTCAATCCCTTGCCGCCGGCGTGCTCGGCGTAGCCGTTGCCGAGGACCGTCTCACCGGGCCCCGGAATGCGCGGTGTGGTCGCTACGAGGTCGAGATTGGCGCTGCCGACCACGCAGACGTCGCAACCGGCGGGCATGCAGTGGCGTCAGCTCGCCGAGCGGGCGCGCACGCCGATCGGTGCGATCAGGCGGAACCCTGCGGCGTGGCGCTCGTCCTCGCTCTCGCCGCCCCAGAAACCGTACTCGTGCTGTCCGCGGGCGAAATCTCGGCACGTCGTCCGCACGCTGCAGCTGGCGCACACCTCACGGGCGGTCGCCTCCCGCCGCTCGCGGGCCTGGGGCCGCTCGGCGGGTGTGGGGAAGAACAGGTGCGTCAGTCCTTTGCATGCCGCATGGATCATCCAGTCGTCATCGGTGCGTTGACGCATGCTGGAGATCTCGACTGCCGCCATCGGCGTGGCCCCCTACGTTGTGTGTCGATCGTGCAAGTTCGTGAACTGTCGAGACCGCACGTCCGCCGTCACGGACGTTCGGCAAACAGAAACCTAGAGCTGGCACGATGGCCAGTCAATCCGATC
>DASQTR010000119.1:0-6105 GCA_035641795.1 Ilumatobacter sp. | reverse complement strand
GTTGCCGTTGGGATCCCTGACGAAGACCGTGTCGCCCTCGTTGTTCCACACCGCGCTGTCCTCGTTGCACCAGTAGCGCTCCGTGTCCGTGTCGTATCCGCAGCCGGTGAAGAGTGTGACCGACGCTCCCGGCGCCAGCGTCAGATCGCTGACCTGATAGCGGTGCGAGCTCGACTCATCGGCTAGCTGCCATCCCGATAGGTCCACCGCGGCCGTGCCGGTGTTGGTCAACCTGACCCACTCTTCGTTCAGGTTGAAGTTGTCGTCACCCGGCGCGTTGTACTGGCCGTCGACTGAGATCGATATGTCAGACGCGAGCGATGCGCCGCACGCGTCCGCCGCCCAGAGCCCGACGCCGGCGTCTTTCGCTGCCGCCTGCAACTCGTCGTACTCGCCGTTGCGGCTGATGTCCGGGTCGTAGTGGCGCGATCGCACGTATCCACTCTGCACCAGCTCGGCGCCGACGTCAGTGCCATCCGCCAAGTCGACATATCTCAACAGACGGCCGTACCGATCGACCTCGGACACGTCGGGCACCAGCCGCACATCTCGATCGCCGAGGGAGAACTCCAGCGCCGCGGTTGCTTCGTCATAGAAGCACTCGCCTTCCTCCGGCGCGTTGATCCCGATCATTCGGAGCGTCTGCTCACCGTCTGGTCCATTCACCCGAATCGTGTCGCCGTCGATGACTTCGACGGTCGTCCATAGCGCCTCGCCAAGACCCGAGCCCGCAGGTGCATCGCCGGCAATGGGTGGCGCCGACTCGGGAGCAACCGCAGACACTTCCGGCGTTGCGACCGGGTCCGCGGCTGCTGGAACGCTGTCCACGTCGGACACGCCCGAGCACGCCGGCAGCCCCACCGCAGCCGCCGTCAGCCAAATCCATCGGTTGCCCACCACTCATAGCCTGGCGCATCCGCTCCCGTGCGCTCGGAATCGTCACTCCTCGACCCTTGACCTCGCGCCTGTTGAGGCGTTGTCTGTAGTTGAAAGATCGCCTCCGAGGAGGGCGGTATGGCAACCAGCAACGACACGCATGCTTGCCCGTTCTGCGACCTCATCTTCAGCTACCACGAGGAGGTCAAGGACCACATCGTCCACGACCATCCGACGCACGCTGCCGAGGTCCTCAGCATCGAGATGCGGGAACTGCCCCACTGACTGGCCGGGCAGACGGAGACGGCCGCGTCGCGGGCTGATCAGACTTAAGTCAGCCCGCGGCGCGGCCGGCGGGGATTTCGCCCGTGCGACCCGCGTCAGAACCGCTCGAGGAAATCCTTCACCTGAACCACGAAGCCCTCCCTCGTCGCCAGGCCGTCGTGCACGAGGTGGCTCGCCCCCGGGATCGCCCGGTGCTCGACCGACGGACTGATCGCCACCACCGGGTCACACTCCGCCGGCGTGGCGAGGGCGTCGGGCATCGCCGGGTCGGCGCTGAGGATCAGCGTCGGCAGTTCGATCGGCCTCGAAGGGTCGAACGAGTTCTTCGCGGTCCCCTCTAGCACAGGGTCGAGCACGGTCACATCGAGCTCGAGCAGCGCCTGCGCCATCACCTCGATCGCATCGGCGAAGATCAGTTGACCCATCGGCGCACCGCCCGTCGACGGCATCGACGCCATCGTCTCCGCGATCCGATCCACCGGCACGTTCGCCTGCTGTATCCCCGGCACGGTCGCTCGGATCAGACGGAACGCATCGAGCAGCGGGTTGGCGTGCGCAGCACTGCCGGTCTCCATCGCGCCCAGCGGCGGGTCCTCGAGGACGGCCGCTCGCACCAGGTCCGGGCGCTGCTGCGTCAGCGCTGCGCCGGTCATTCCGCCGAGCGAGTGCCCGATCACGATCGCAGGCCCGTCGGCCAGCTCCTCCAGCACGGCGATCGCATCGGTGACGTACGCCTGCGGCTGGTAGTCACCCGGGGCACGGCTCGACTTGCCGTGACCCCGGAAGTCGAGCGTCAGCACGCGGAACCGCTCGGCCAATGTGGGCACGAACCAGTCCCACGTACGGCCGCTGACCGTGATCCCGTGCATCATCAGCAACGGCGTCACCGACTGGGCGCCGGCCGTCTCGACGTGGAGGAGCACGTCTCCGTTCTTCACTTGCATCGTCGCCGACCCTACGGGATGTCAGGACTGTGGCTGATGCGGGCTGGCGGCGTGGGTGACGATCCAGTCGACCGCGAACTCGACGAGATCGTGTGCTTCGATCAGCTCGGCTTGAGCACCGCCCACCTTGCCGTGCTTCGCTCGACCGGTCCCTAGATACTCGTTCAGGATCACTCCGAACTCGTCTTCCTCGACCCCGTCGTAGTCGGCGATGCCTTCCGAGTCGTCGAGCGTGTCGACCACTCGGACCACTGGTTGCCCATCGTCCGCTCGCACCACTCGGTGTCGCCTCACCCTTCGTTTGTTCTCGATCGGCGCACGCCACTCGGCGTAGTGGAGCAGGGTGACCGTGTCTACGTCGGCTCCCAATCTCAAGACGCGGCCCTTGTGCTGGGTGAACCTTTCGAGCGGACTTCCCGCCCCGTAGTAGTCGTCCCACGGGACGTCGGCCGTCAGCTCGTCGGCGAGTCTCCCTCTTGCTCCGAACCTTCCTTCCGGGTGGTCGCTGACGACCGTGCGCGGCGTTGTTCTGAACACCTCGGCCAGGACTCCGTTGTCCGCCTCCGCCCTCGCGGTCAGCTTGTCGAACGGCGCGCTTTCCTCGAGAAGATCCGCGCGCTCGTCCTCCGGCCTTTCATTCACCCACGAGCACTCGTCTTCGGCTCCGAGGGTCATCATCCATGTGCCCTCCTCGCCTACTGCTTCGTCGATCGCGGCTACGAGGTCTCTTGCGTCGCCGCCGACCTTCCTCATGCTGGCGTGGATCATGAGCACGTCGCCCCGCCTCACCCCTAGCGCGCGAATCTCGTCTACCACTCGCACCTCAAAACCCTTCCACGTCGCGCTCGTCACCGCGAACGCGGTGACGAGCACCACATGAAGGTTCGGTGATCAGGGGATCAGCAGGACCTTTCCTGTTGTTTCTCTTCCCTCCAACGCTTTGTGCGCTTCTGCTGCTTCTTGCAGGTCGTACTTTGCGCCCACTCGCACTTCCAACTTGCCTTCTTCGATCCAACCGAACAGATCGTCTGCTCTTCTTTGGATCTCCTCCGGCGTCGTCGTGTAGTGGAAGAGGGTCGGCCTCGTGAGGTACAGGCTGCCGTTGGCCGACAGCTCCAGGGGACTGATCGGGTCGACGGGACCGCTGGCGTTGCCGAACGTCACCATCATCCCTCTGAGCCTCAGCACACCCAGACTCTGCTTGAACACCGTCTTGCCGACCCCGTCGTAGACGACGTCGAGCGGCCTCGTTCCCGCGATCGCCTCCACTGCTTCGGCGAAGTCGACCTGGCGATACAGGATCACGTGGTCGGCGCCCGCGGCCTTTGCCAGTTCGGCCTTCTCGTCCGATCCGACCGTGGTGAACACCTCGGCTCCGATCAGCTTCGCGATCTGGATCAGCAGCAGTCCGGTTCCGCCAGCGCCCGCGTGGACCAGACACTTCTCGCCCGCTGCGAGCTTGTACGCGTCCATCATCAGGTAGTGGGCGGTCATGCCCTGCAGCGGTACAGCAGCGGCGATCTCGAACGACACGTCGTTCGGCACCTTCATCACGCCGCGAGCCGGCACCGCGATCCGTTCGGCGCAAGAGCCCGCCGTGCTGGCCCACGCCACACGGTCGCCGACCGCGTATCCGGTCACGTCGGCGCCGACCTCGATCACGGTGCCCGCGCCCTCCAGTCCGAGCGTGTACGGCAACGCGACCTGGTACAGCCCCGAGCGGTGGTACGTGTCGATGTAGTTGAGGCCAGCCGCCGCGATCTCGACGAGGAGGTCGCCCGGCCCAGGCTCGGGGTCGGGCAGCTCGCGCCACTCCATCACTTCGGGCCCGCCTTGCTTGTCGATCTGTATGGCCCACATGCAGGAGCATCGTAAGCGCGAAAGATCCGTCGAAACTGAAGTCAGGCCTGGAGGAAGGCGCAGGGCAGGTCTCGAACCGAGGATTGCGGCCGATGGGTAAATGAAGCTCGGGTGTCCGGGTGCCGAACTACCATCGGCCCGACAAACAGGGCGGAAAAGGAGACACAAGTGGCTAAGGGGAGAAGCGCGCGCCGCGTACTGGCGTTGCTCGCGATTGCAGGTCTCGGCCTGGCGGTCACGGCATGCGGCGACGACGATGACGACGACGCGGCACCAGCGGCTGAAGCCGACGACGGCGGCGACGAGAACGCCGGCGCCCAGGAAGAGACAGAAGAGGCAGAGGCAGACGAGAACACCGCCGCGGAGGACGAAGGCGAGGAGACCGCCGACGATGCGGACGCCAACGACGACGGCGACACCAACGACGACGGCGACACCAACGACGAAGGCGACGAGGGCGACGAAGGCGACGAGGGCGACGGAGACGTCGTCGAGGTCGACGACATCAACGACATTCCCGAGGAGTGTCGTGACTTGATGGGCGACATGCTCGAGCGGATCGAGCCGATCGTCGAGGACGTCGACTGGGAGAACGCTGACCTTGCGTCGATGGAGTCGGTCTCCGAGGAACTCGACGCGGAGGTGAGCGGCATGGACGCCGAGATGGAGGAAGCGGGATGCAATGACTTCGAGCTCGCCGACGACGCGTCGATGGACACGTTCATCGAGCTAGCCGAGGACAGGGCGCCCGGCACGGTGGCGTATTTCGAGTTCATCCAGCGCCTGCAGGAGGGCTTCTCCGAGATCACCATTCCGGACGTCAGCGTTCCCGAGGGCGACGATGGCGAGATCGAACTCGGCGACACCGGCGACGTACCGCAGGACTGCGACGGCGCGATCGCCTACGTGGAAGACCTGATGGATCAGCACGACTCGATGATGGAGATGCCCGTCAACGAGCTCTCCGCGGTCGGCGCGGCTACCACCGTGATCACCACGAAGTGCTCCGCCAACGAGATGAACGAGTTCTTCAGCGACCCCGATGTGACCGCCTGGATGTCGGCGAGCTGAGCTGAGACCGCTTCATGTCGGGCTCATCGCCGCGAAGACGGTGATGAGCCCGACATGAAGCTTCTCCGGCCGGCGATCGCTTGCAGGATCAAGAGCAGCAGCACAGCGCCGAGGGCGGCGACGATGATGCTCCTCACCGAGAACTCGTCAACGCCTTCCTCGTCGATGAGCGCCATCAGGCCGCCGCCGATGATCGCGCCGAGCACGCCGATCACGGCCGTGTAGATGCAGCCGGTGCGCGAGTCCTTGACGATCCAGCGCGCCACGAGACCTGCGATCAGCCCCACCACGATCCATCCGAGAAGGCCCATCGCGGCAACCGTATCCAGCACTTCCAGGTGCTACGCATTATCCGGTGACGTCGGACCTGCACTGGTGGACCGCAGGCGATCTCGCCGCCGCCATCCGCGGCAGGGAGGTGTCGGCGCGGGAGGCGCTCGAGCATTTCGTCGAGCGCATCGAGCGGCTCGACGGACCGGTGAACTCGGTCGTCATGTGGGATCTCGACCGCGCGCGGGAGGCGGCGCGCGCGGCGGACGAGTCCGTCCACGAGGGCGAGAAGCTCGGCCCCCTGCACGGCGTGCCGATGACGATCAAGGACACGTTCCAGACGGAAGGCTGCGTCACCACCGCGGGTGCACCGCAGCTGGCGACGTTCGTGCCCACCGAGGACGCGTGGCCCGTCGCTCAGCTCCGCGCCGCCGGCGCGATCCCGTTCGCCAAGACAAACGTGCCGATGTTCGCCGACGACATCCAGACCTACAACGACGTCTACGGCACGACCAACAACCCGCACGACGTGAGTCGCACGCCGGGCGGTTCGTCGGGCGGATCGGCGGCGGCGCTGTCGATGGGGTTCACGCCGATCGAGCTCGGCTCGGACATCGGCGGCTCGATCCGCCTGCCGTCGCACTCATGCGGGGTGATGGGCCACAAACCGAGCTACGGCATCGTGCCGGGGCACGGCCATATCCCCGGCTTGCCCGGCACGCTGACGCAGGCGGATCTCAACGTGATCGGGCCGATGGCGCGGTCGATCGGCGATCTCGAGCTCGAACTCGACCTGCTC
>DASQTR010000118.1:0-4484 GCA_035641795.1 Ilumatobacter sp. | reverse complement strand
ATCCTCCGGAAGGAATGCGCGACGTTACGGCGCGCCGGGTACGACGTGACCTTGTTCGCGCGTGGCGTGGATGCCGTGGTCGACGGTGTCCGTGTGGTTCCGGTCAACGAGTACTCGAACCGGGCGGCACGAATAGTGGTTGGTCCACCTCGCTTGTTTCGAAGCCTGCTCGCCGAGCGCGCCGACATCTACCACTTCCACGATCCAGAGCTGCTTCCCATCGGACTGGCGATGCGCGTGTGCGGCAAGCGCGTCATCTACGACGCCCACGAGTGGGTTCCGGGCGACGTCGCGTCGAAGCCATATCTGCATCCCGCCGCGGCACGAATTCTGTCCCGTGTCGCTGGGGCGCTGGAGCGCTTGGCGGCGCGCACGCTCAGTCACGTGGTGGCCGCTACCCCGTTCATCGCCGAACAGCTTGCGGGCGACCGTGTGACGGTGATCCGCAACTACCCCGACCCGGAAGAGCTCCTCTCGCACGCGACGGCGGCGACCACCACACCGGCGCCGGGCGCCGGAGTCGTTGTCTACGTCGGAAGTCTCAGCGATGAGCGGTGCGGCGCGGCGATGCTGGGTGCTATGCGCCTCGTAGCGGACATGCGTCCGCAGATTCGCTTGCTCGCTGGCGGAACCCTCGAGGATGGCCTGACGACGGAAGGATTGCCGAATGTCGAGCATCGGGGCCTCATCGACCGTCGCGGCGTATCCGACCTACTGTCCACCGGCCTCGTAGGGCTCGTGCTCCTGCGCGATCTTCCGAATTGTCGGGACGCGATGCCCACGAAGTACTTCGAATACCTCGCGGCTGGCCTAGCCGTCATCGTTTCGCAGTCGACCCGTCCGATCGCGGACACGACGCGGCAATTGCAGTGCGGTGTTGTCGTCGACGAGACCGATCCTGCCGCGATTGCGTCTGCGATCGTGCAGCTGTGTGACAACCCATCGGAGGCGCGGGCGATGGGTGAGCGCGGACGGACCGCCGTCGTAGCGCAACTCAACTGGCAACCCGAGGGTGAGCGCCTCGTCGCCCTGTACGACTCTCTGTCGCGGTCGGCAAGGGGCCGATAAGGCGCATCGCCCATTGCTCAGTCGCGTGTGAGCAATGAGGCGCCGACGAGCCAATAAAGAACGATCATCAGGCCGAGTCCCGATGTCAGGATCACGACCGTGAGACCAACGTTCGACAATGCCAGCAGCACGAGGCACAGCGAGGCCATCGTCGGTCCGAGCGGCAAGTCGGCCGTCACCGCGTCGAGCAACCACAGCACGAATGCGAGCACGAGCGCAGCGATGAGCCCGCCGAACCAGAGGTTGCCGAAAGCGTCGGCGATCACGTTGGCGTTGGCATTGGCATCGGCGCGGCCGAGATACAGATCTCCGATCACGTACGTCATGTCACGCGGGTATGGGCTCGGCGACGCAGCCGAGAAGATCCCGTCGCGCAGGAGCACAGGTGACCGACCGAGGAAGTAGTCGTAGTAATAGGCGCTGAGCACACCGGGCACGGCGAAGATCCGTTCCGCAATCAGTCCCAACGCGTACGCGTTGCGGCTCAGCCCGTACAAGATCGAACTCAGGGCGAGCATCAGTAGGGCGCCGACGGCGTAGGTCTTGCCCGTCACCCGGCGGCTGCCCGCCAAGTAAAGCAGGACCGCGAAAGGCGTCGCCGCGATCGCCTGGCGGCTTCCGTTGATGAGGAAGCCCCAGAGGAAGAACGCCACACCCGCGGCGATCCATGATGGGCGCCGTCTTGCGATGCCCGAAACCAGTATCAACGGCGCGACCACCGATTGCGACCAGGCGACGAGATACCCGAACGCAGGCGGCGCCTCCGCAAGCGCCGCTCGGAAGGCGAGCCGTTGCTCGTAAGCCCCTGACAAGGTCACAAGGTGCAAGGGCAGTCCGAACGTCCTGATGAGAAGAATCGCAAGCAGCGCGGCGCCGGCCGCGAACCAGCGCCGGCCGCGTGCCCCCGTCATCGGTGACGGCAAGATCTGCGGGAGTCGCACAAGTTGTCCTAACGAGGCAAGCGACAGAAACGCCACGCTCCACGCGGCGAACAACGCGGAGGTTGCTTGGTTGGACACAGGGATCAGTGGGACGACAGCACAGATCGGCACGACCGTGAAGAGGTACATGATCCAGAGCGTCACAGTCGACGCGCGCTCGGGGCGATGGGGTAACCAGCTCAGTGGAAGCAACGCAAGAAACAGGTGGGCCACCATCCATACGGCGTCCGGCGGTCTGCGAAGGTATCCCTCGTATCCGTAGACGACTGACACCTGGGCGTAGTACGACCAGGCGATCAGTGCGAACAGCGCACTGATCGCAACGGCTGCCCCCAGAACGGCATGAACCCGCTCGTTGGAGACCGCTCGAAGGGGACGAACTTCGGTTGCGACGATCGCTGTGCTCACGCCGCCAGGTCCTGCGCGATGGAAGGGCCGAGCCGCATCACTGCTGTTAGCGTAGCCACGATGCGCGTTCCGTTCTTCCGGTACTCCGCGATGTTCGCCATGTTCGCCGAGGAGTACGACAAAGCCATGCGGGATGTCCTCGACCGGGGCGCGTTCATCCTGCAACGGGAGAACCAGGAGTTCGAGGAGGCGTTCGCACAGTACATCGGGGTCGAGTATGCGATCGGTGTCGCAAACGGTACCGATGCGATGATGGTGGCCCTTCGTGCTGCCGGTGTCGCCGCCGGTGACGAGGTGATCCTTCCCTCGCACACCTACATCGCTACCGCTGCGAGCGTCCACTTCGTCGGCGCTACGCCCGTGCTCGTCGAGTGCGGATCCGACCACCTCATCGACCCGGACGCGGTCGAGTCGGCGATCACGGCGCGAACTACCTGCATCATGCCCGTCCAACTGAACGGTCGCACAGCCGCCATGGATCGCATCATGGCGATCGCCGACAAACGCGGTCTGCTCGTCGTAGAGGACGCCGCGCAGGGGGTGGGCAGCCGGTTCAACGGTCAGTCGGCGGGGACGTTCGGCGACGCCGGCACGTACAGCTTCTATCCGGCCAAGACGCTCGGGTCCTTCGGCGACGGTGGCGCCGTCGTCACGCGTTCGCACGAGACCGCACAGACGATGTCGTTACTGCGCGACCACGGCCGCAACGCCGACGGCCGCGTGGTCGCCTGGGGGATCAACAGTCGACTCGACAACTTGCAAGCGGCGGCGCTCCTCGTGCGCCTCGGCCACCTCGATACAGAGATCGAGCGCCGCCGGCGGATCGCCCGCATGTACGAGGACGGCCTGGGTGAGATCGACGGCCTCGTATTGCCGCCCGGCCCCGACGCCGACGATGCGCACTTCGACGTGTACCAGAATTACGAGATCGAGTCAGACCGTCGTGACGACCTGCGCGCCCACCTCTCCGAGCGAGGGGTCGGCAGCTTGATTCAGTGGAATGGAACGCCGGTGCATCAGTTCGAGGCGCTCGGATTCGACGTGGCACTCCCGCGCACGGATGAGCTCTTCCGGAGATGCATGCTGCTCCCCATGAACACGATGCTCACCGACGACGAGGTCGAGATCGTCGTCAGCGAGATCCGAAGCTTCTACGGCGCATGATCGACGTCTCCAGTCGATCGACTCTCGGAGCGCTCGTCGACCCGTCGGCCTACCGAGCAGACATCGACATCGACGGCATCGACGACGAACTGGTGGTCGGTTGGTTCAAGTCGATGCTGAGCATCCGGCTCGCCGAGGAAGCGATCGGCGACATGGTCGCCTCCGGTGAGGCGAAGTGCCCGTGCCATCTGGGGATCGGCCAGGAGGCGGTGGCCGTCGGCGTCGCCGATTCCATCAGAGGAAGCGATCGGTGCCTCGGAGCCCATCGCAGCCACAGCCACTACCTGGCGCTCGGAGGCGATCTCGATCAGTTGATGGCCGAGGTGCTGGGCCGGGTGACCGGCTGTTCGCGTGGATTCGGCGGAAGCATGCATCTGCGGGCGCCGGAGGTCGGGCTGCTCGGGACTGTGCCCATCGTGGGCGCGACGATCCCGATCGCCGTCGGATGCGCACTGGCAGCCAAGCTCGATGCTCGCGGCGACGTCGCTGTATCGTTCCTCGGCGACGGGGCCACCGAGGAGGGGATCTTCCACGAGTCGCTCAACCTGGCGGCAAGCATGGAACTGCCAGTGCTGTTCGTCATCGAGAACAACCTGTACTCCAGCCACTTGCACATCGGGCTACGCCAACCGGACGATCGCGTTTCACGGTTCGGGGATGCACACCGAATCCGCACCGCAGTGGTCGACGGTAACGATGTGGCGACGGTGTCGGCGACGGTCGCGGCCATGGTTGCCGAAATGCGACGCGATCCTTCGCCGCGGTTGATCGAGGCGATCACCTACCGATGGCGCGGTCACGTCGGCCACCGTGAAGACGTCGATGTCGGCGTCGAGCGCACCGACAACCTCGGTGAATGGAAGGAACGCGATCCGATTGCACGCCTTGTCGCGTCGATGGAAG
>DASQTR010000117.1:0-6822 GCA_035641795.1 Ilumatobacter sp. | reverse complement strand
GGGTACACGCGATTGCCGCGGCCGGCCCAGTCGGCTGCCGCCGCGGACACGGCGAACGCCGTCTCGGTGCCGAGCCGGTCGAGTCGTTCTGCGAGATCCATGCTGCTCTTTCGGATCGTGGTGATCAGATGTCTTGGCGATCAGAGGTCTTGCGGTGCCAGCCGTGTCGCCGGGGGAGATTAACAGTGGGGCCGGGTGCCACACTCTGGCGCATGCAGAACGTGCGCGTCGGAGTGATCGGGGTCGGCGGCATGGGATCGTTCCACGCCCACACGCTGGCGTCGCTTGCCCATGTCGACCTGATCGCCGTCGCCGACCCGTTCCGACCAAACGCCGTCGAGGTCGCCGCGGACCTCGGCTGCGAGGCATTGACCGATCCGATGGCGCTGGCCAGTGACGCCTCGCTCGACGGCGTCGTGATCGCTTCGCCCGACGCCACGCACGCCGACCTCGCGATCGCCGCAATGGACGCCGGGCTGTGGGTGCTGTGCGAGAAGCCGCTCGCCACCACCGTGGTCGATGCCTGGCGTGTGGTCGACGCCGAGTCAGCGCTCGGCTCACGGCGCATCCAGGTCGGATTCATGCGCGAGTACGACCCCGCTCACGTGCAGCTGATGGCGGAGCTGCCAGAGCTGGGCCGTATCGACGCGCTGCGCGCCGTCCACCGCAACAGCAACGACCGGCGCAGGCCACTCGCCCAGATCGTCGGCCAGTCGATGGTGCACGACGTCCACTCGGCGCGGTTCATCAGCGGCGAGGAGATCACGTGGGTGCAAGCCTTCGGCGCCGGCGCCTCCGACGACTCCTACCGCCACGTCTTGGCGGTATGCCGGCTCGAGTCCGGCGCCCAGGCCGTGCTCGAGTTCGACGACGCCGGCTTCGCCTACGAGGTGTCGGTCGAGGTGCTCGGGGCCGACGGTGACGTGGTCACCGGGGCGCCCATACGAGCGGTGCGGCGACGGAAGGGCTCGCTCGACACGTACATCGGTCCCGACTGGTTCGCGTGGTTCGCCGAGGCTTACCGCGCCCAGGACCAGGCGTGGGTGGCGTCGATCGCTGCCGGCGCCGCAGTGGGTCCGTCCGCGTGGGACGGCCTTGTCGCCCAGCACGTCGTCGAGGCGATAATCCGTTCGCTGACGACGGGCGAGCGGGTCGCGTTGGAACCGTTGAAAATACCAGCGCTCTATTGATCATTCGCTCAAATGGTCCTCAAGGTTCCGGATAGCGGCATGGCCGCACAGGATCAGCGGCTGGCGACACGCACCCGATACGACGTCGTTATCCGCGCCTCGTCGATCTCGACCCAGAGGTTCTGCCACGCCTCTTCGGCGGTCGAACCCTCGGCGGAGGCCACCGACACATGGCCGTCGAAGCGCTCGGCGACCGCGATCCAGATCGGCTCGATCCGAAGCAGCCGGCCGTCGAGGCTTCGCACATGGTTCTCGCGGTAGTCGAGCGTGGTACGCCAGCCGCCACGCTCGAGCTCGCGGCGTTCGGGCGGCTGCAGCACCGCGCCATGCTGTCGCGCACGTTGCGTCGAACGCAGTACACCGGTGCCCACGGGGACAGTGTGAACGATCGCACCTGTGGATCGTCAGCCCCGAAAACGTGTGAATTCACGTGTGTAAAACTCTGCGGGGGCTGTGGATCGTCGGCGATCTAATCGGCGCGGGTCGCGACGAAGACGGGGATCACTCGCTGGGTTCGAGCTTGATAGTCGGCGTAGTTGGGGAACACTGCGACGCCACGCCGGAACCACTCATCGCGCTCCTCGTCGAACACCTCGCGCACGCGATAGGAGTGCGCCTCGGGACCGTCCTGGATGGTCACGCGCGGATCGGCCAGGAGATTGTTGACCCAGACCGGGTTCTCCGCCCGGCCACCGTACGACCCGATCAACGCGTATTCGCCGCCATGTTCCACGCGCATCAGCCCGATCTTGCGCACCTTGCCGGACGAGTGACCGCGCATCGTGATGACCACGATCGGGACGCCGGTTTCCCGAAGCGTGTTGGCGCGCTGTCCACCCGACGCCTCGTATTCCGCCACCTGGTCACGCACCCACTCCAGCGCGCTCGGCTCGTAATCACCCTCGATCGTCATGTCCCGAGCCTATGACCCCCGGTGTCTGGCTCCGCGAAGCGGTGCGTCACACGGGTCGTTCGGTACCGTTCAGCACGTGCAGGGCATTCGTTGCATGCTGATGCGGGGTGGCACGTCGAAGGGGGCGTACTTCCTCGCCGACGACCTGCCCCCGGGAACGCCACAGCGCGACGAACTGCTGATGCGAATCATGGGGACGCCCGACGCGCGCCAGATCGACGGCATCGGAGGCGCCCACCCGCTCACCAGCAAGGTTGCGGTGGTCAGCCCTTCTGATCGTGCCGACGCGGATGTCGACTACCTCTTCCTGCAGGTCTTCGTCGACGAGCCGATCGTGACCGATCGGCAGAACTGCGGCAATCTGCTCGCTGGCATCGGGCCGTTCGCGATCGAGCGGGGCCTCGTCGTGGCCGACCCGTCGGCAGCCTCGGCATCGGTGAGGATCTTCATGGTCAACACCGACAGCCTCGCCACCGCTACGTTTCCGCTCGAGTGCGGCCTGCCCAACTACGCCGGCGACGCTGCGATCGACGGCGTGCCCGGTACGGCCGCCGCCATCCAAGTCGACTTCGCCGGCATCGCCGGCGGCACCTGCGGCGCGTTGCTGCCCACCGGCAACGCGATCGACCTGATCGACGGCGTCGAGGTCACCCTCATCGACAACGGCATGCCGGTGGTCGTGCTGCGCGCATCCGATGTCGGCGTCGCCGGCGACGAGCCACCGGAGCAGCTCGAAGCGAATGAGGGGCTGCGGGCCCGTGTCGAGTCGATACGCCTGGCGGCGGGTCCCCTGATGAACCTCGGCGACGTCACCAACTCGAGCGTTCCGAAGATCACGCTGGTATCGCCGCCCGGCGACGGCGGCGACTTGCGCACGCGGACGTTCATCCCCCACCGCGTGCACGAGGCGATCGGCGTGCTCGGCGCCGTTTCGGTCGCGACCGCGGCGTGGCTACCCGACTCGCCGGCCGCGTCGGTGCTGCGGTCCGGCGCCGACCGCACCTGCATCGTGTGCGAGCACCCGACGGGCGTGTTCACGGCTGTGATCGACGCCACGCTGCGTGGCGATGGCGAACTCGACGTGCAGCGCGCCGGCATCATCCGCACCGCCCGCAAGCTGTTCGACGGCACCGTGTTTGCCCGCGACCACTGACGCGCGCGATCAATCCTGCTCGGAGCCACCGTGAAGACACCCACCATCCCTACGTCGAACCCGCCCACCATCCCGGGCCCGCACTCCTCACCGCACCCGCCACGATCGTTCACGCCACCACCCGACGCCTGCGACGCCCACTGCCATATCTTCGGCCCGGCGGCCCGGTTCCCGTACTCCCCGGATCGCGCCTACACGCCACCAGACTCCGGCATCGACGCCTTCGAACGCCTCCAGTTCCGGCTGGGCCTGTCGCGGGCGGTGTTCGTGCAGGCGAGTTGCCACGGCACCGACAACATGGCGATGGTCGACGCACTCGACCGCGGCGAGGGCCGCTTCGCCGGCGTGGCGATGATCGACGAGTCGTTCACCGACTCCGACATCGCCAGGCTGCACGACGCCGGCGTCCGTGGCACGAGGTTCAACTTCGTGGCCCATCTGGGCGGCGCACCCGAACTCGACGTGTTCTGGCGACTCGTCGATCGCGTGCAGCCGTGGGGATGGCACATCGTGCTCCACTTCGACGCCAACGACATCACGGCATACGCGAGCCTGCTCGAGCGGATGCCGTGCCCGTACGTGATCGATCACATGGGTCGTGTGCCGGTGACCGCAGGCATCGACCAGGAGCCGTTTCAGCGGCTGCTCACGCTGATGGCAGACGAGCGCTGTTGGATGAAGATCTCCGGGGCGGAGCGGCTCACCGCCGACGGTCGCCCGCCCTACGACGACGTGGTGCCGTTCGCGCGGGCGTTGATTGCCGCCGCCCCCGACCGGGTGCTGTGGGGCACCGACTGGCCGCATCCGAACGTGCGGCACATGCCAGACGACGGCGACCTGCTCGACCTGCTTTCCGGATACGCCCCTGACCCGGCGCTGCGGCACCAGATACTCGTCGCCAACCCGCAGCGGCTCTACGACTTCAGCTGACGGTGTCGTGCGGGCCGGCGGGCGTAGCCGCTTCGGCGGTGGCTGCTGCTCGTGCGGACTCGATCGCGGCGCCCAGCTGCGTCTCCGGCACAGGCCTAGAGAAGAGGTACCCCTGCGCGTAGCGGCAGTGCGCCTCACGTAGCCGGCTCAACTGCGCCGACTCCTCGATCCCTTCGCCCACCGTCTCGAGGCCGAGCGAGTTGGCCATCGCGATCAAGCCGTCCAGCACGCCGCTGTCGTGATCCATCGTGTTCTTGATGAAGCTCTGGTCGAGCTTGACCACATCGACGGCGAACGACTGCAACTGCCGCAACGAGGTGTACCCGGCACCGAAGTCGTCGAGCGCGATGCGCACTCCCATGTCTCGGAGCACGGCGAGCCGCTCCGCCGCATCGGCGTAGTCGTGGATCATGGTCGACTCCGTCAGTTCCAGCAGCAGTCGCTGGGGTGCCAGCCCCGACACCGCCAGCGCGGCGGTGACGTCGTCGGCCAGGTTCGGCGAGTGCAGCTGGACGGCGCTGACGTTGACGGCGATGTGCGGACCGTCCGGGCTCGGGTCAAGTCGCTGCCCCTGGGTGCACGCCTCGTGGAGGATCCAGCGCCCGATGGGCACGATCAGGCCGGTCTCCTCTGCGAGCGTGATGAAGCGACCCGGATCGATGCGTCCCCGCGTCGGGTGCTGCCACCGCACGAGCGCCTCGATGCCCTTCACCGCGCCCGTGTGAACCTCGATGATCGGCTGGTAGTGGAGGAAGAACTCCTCGCGCTCGAGGGCCTGATCGAGGTCGGCGCGCAACTCGAATCGCTCGAGCACCTGCTGGCGCATCCCTGGTCGGTAGACCTCCCAGCGCGACTTGCCGTTGTTCTTGGCGGTGTACATCGCGATGTCGGCGTCCCGGAGCAGCGAGTCGACCGAGTCGTCGGGAGAGCCGAACGCAATGCCGATCGAAGCGCTCGGGTGGGCGGTCGTGTTCGGTCCCAGCGTCACTGGCTGGGAGAGCTCTGCGAGCAGTCGGTCGGCGATCTCGAGCGCGCCCTCGGCCGGCTCGCCGTCGACGAGGACCGCGAACTCGTCGCCGCCCAGGCGGGCAACCGAGTCGGCGCGACGTACAACGGAACGCAGTCGCCCCCCGACCTCCTGCAACATGCGATCGCCGGCGGCGTGGCCGAGGCTGTCGTTGACGGTCTTGAAGTCGTCGAGGTCGATGCACAGCACGGCAGTCCGAATAGGTGTCGTCGCCGATGCGGCCAGCGCCTGCCGGACGCGCTCGCTGTACAACGCACGGTTGCCGAGTCCGGTCAACGCATCATGTGTGGCATCGTGCTCCAGCCGGCCGCGGCTGCTCTCGAGCTGCTTCGCCACGATCGCCAGGCGCACGACCACCAGCAGGAACAGCACGATCGTGCCGCCCAGCAGCGGGCCGAGGTCGAGATCGGCACCGGCCGATGCGCGGGCGGCGATCGTCAACGGCGCCGCCATCGTCGTCGCCGCGAGCACCGCCACGCGCAGCAACGTGACGCGAGGCCCGCTCGGGTCGATGCGTGTCAGGGACAGCTCACCGACGCGCTCGTGAACGACCAGCGCCGCCACCGCGACATAGCTGATCCACCAGAGCGCGTCCACGGGATGGCCGGCCGTGTACGTGCCGGCCGCCGCTAGATAGGCGTACCAGATGTCACCGGCCAGCAGCGACGACATCCCGATCAGCAGGATCCACCCCGGACCTGAACGGCCGAGCCGCATCGCCAGCTGCGCGCCCATGGCGATCAACAGCAGATCGCCTGCCGGGTAGGCGGTGTTGATCCCTCGCTCCGCCAGTCCGACGCTGCCGTCGAGAACAGCGGGTCCGATGAAGAACACCCACAGCAGCACGGCGGCCGCCACCGCCACGATGAGTCCGTCGACGAGCGTGCCGACGTTGGCGATCGCCCGCTGCGAGCGCCAGAGCATCGACAGGCCGGTCGCGATGAGGACGTACCCGCTGACGTAGAACACGTCGCCGATGTTCGGGTACGCGTCGCTGTGAATCACGTTCTCCAACACAGTCCACGCCACGTCACCGGCCAGGAAGCAGAACTGCCCCAACACGATCAACACCCACGGGGCGCGCCGTTCCGGCAGGTGACACGCGTACCACAGCGCCACGGCCATGATCCCGCCGAGGCATACGTCCCAGTAGACGCCCGCCACAAGGGGGTCGGCGATGAGAAAGTACGGGATCATCAGGAGTAGGCCGACCACGCTGATCGTCACCGCGCGCGATCTGGTGGCCAGCCGTTTCACCCCTCTTCATCGGCGCCACTTGACACTCTCTTGAGCTGGCGCTGACATTGGCGGGGTCACGCTCGGGTCGCGAGGGCCTTCGCCAGAGGCTCCAGCCGCGAGGCGTCGATCGCGCCCTGCATCGACCAGACGATCACGTCGACGCCAATCGCGGCGAACTCCGCCGCCCGATCGGCGAGCGCCGCCGGATCCTCGCCGACGGCGAGGGCCAGGTGCACCGACCGCGTGATCTCGGACTGGTCGCGCCCGACTGCGTCGCAATGGGCGCGCAATACCGCGTCCAGCTCTTGCCAGTCCGACGGCGTCGCGGGGAACGTCATGTCCCACTGATCGGCCCATCGAGCCGCCGTGC